>CAZMXX010000073.1:0-12624 GCA_964570315.1 uncultured Anaerolineaceae bacterium
CGCGGGCCGGCGGGTAGGTGGGCGTCAACCAGCGGTTGGCTTTCATCAATGCGCCGCCCCAACGGAGAGACGATGCGGTCGATGATGCGCAAAACGTGGTCGTCGCTTTCAAAGGTGAGGTTGGTTTTGGTGAGCCGTCCCTTTTTTTCCACAAAAATATGGTTGGGACCGTTCACCATAATTTCCGAGATGGTGTCATCCGCCAGCAACGGTTCCAGCGGTCCAAAGCCGAGAATCTCGGCGGCGATTTGCTCAAACAACCGTTGTCGCTCGGTGCGGCTGAGGATGATGGCTTCGGTGGACAGAATCTGTTTGAACATCTCATCCATCGTGCGGCGAATCTCATCCGTTTGGGTGATGTACATTTGGGGGTCAAGTTCCGCCAAAAGTTTATCTTGAATGCGTTCTTTGATGGAGGCGATGGTGTGCTGATTCTGGCGCACCGATGGGGGGCGCTTGGCGTGCAACTCCTCCAACCGCGATGATTGCGATACGGGACGTTGATTTTTTTCAATTCGTTTCAAAAGCGACATAATTTACTCCCGGTCTGGTTTTATGTGGTGACCAGTCTAGGGTGTGACAGGTTGGGTGACCAACTGATATATTTTTTGCGCGCAAGCGACCACAGATTTGGCAAGCTCGGTGTGGCTTTGCCCGGCAACATAGGGGATCCCCTGATTGACGGCTTGCAACGAGGTTTGTTCGTCCAGCGGAAATTGCGCCTGCACCGGATATTTGATGCTCGATTCAATATCTTGGGCGCGAATACCGATGCGCGGGTTGGCTTTGTTCAGCACCAGAAAGATTTTTTCGCGCGGATATTCCAGCGCCTCTGTGACCTCAAAAAAGAGGCGGGCGCTTTTGATGGCGGGAATCTCCGGTGTGGTCACCAGCACAATCAGGTCGGAAATATCCAGCACGCTGATGACGGTATCTTGCAGTGAGCTGTACATATCAACGATGATGACATCATACGTTTGGCGCAATTTTTCGATGATTCTTGTGAGCGCGTTGGGGGTAACGAGGTCTGCCATTTCCGGGCGCGGCGGCGCCAGCAGGGCTTTCATGCCCGTGCGGTCGGAAACGAGGACGCTTTCCACCAATTCGTTGTCCAAATCCTCGGCGTTGGGCGCTAAATCGGCGATGGTGGTTTTGGGGTGGGTGTTCAGCAGAACGGAAATGTCGCCGAATTGAAGGCTGGCATCAATCAGCACGACCTTGGCTTTTGCCCCTTTGGTCATGGCGATACCCAAATTGATTGCCAGCGTGCTGCATCCCACGCCCCCTTTGGGGCTGAAAACGGAAATCACCTTGCCGCTGGCGGTCTGTTCCGGCGATATGAGCGGACCCGTGCCGCCGCCGGGTTGCGGGGTATAGCTCATCCGCTCGCGCTGTTCCGCGCTGAGTTGATACACCCGGCGCACGCTGGTGATGAGTTCATTGCCGGAAAAGGGTTTGATGAGAAATTCGCGCGCACCGGCGAGCATTGAACGTCGCAGATAATCCGCCTCACTTTGGACGGACATGATGATGACCTGTGTGTAGGGGGAGTTGCGCGTAATCAGCTCGCTGGCTTTGATGCCGTCCATACCGGGCATATTAATATCCATCAGCACCACATCGGGCTGAAGTTCTTTCGCCATGTCAACGCCTTCTTGCCCGTTGGTTGCCGCACCGACCACTTCGATGTCGGATTCAAAAAAGAGGAGTTTGCGCAGATTTTCTCTGGTTTCGGGAATGTCATCAACAATCAGAACTTTGATGTTTTCCCCGGTGGTTTCATTTTTGGGGGTTGAGGCTGATAGTCCTGCCATAAGGTTCGCTCGCTGTGCGCTAAAATATTGGAAAACGATTATAGTATGATTCTAGCAAAACCGGGTATTTCGTCAAGCATGAGTTTGACCAATACCCGGTTTGAGTAATTATGTAAGGGAGAAAACACGCGACGACGTGTTTTATTGTTGATTCGCCGGCTGTGATGCGGGTGCAGCGGTTGTGGAGAAGAGTCCCCCATCCGATTTATCGATGCCAAACTCCAGTTTGGGCGGCACGGCAATGTTGAAGCGAGTGAGCATGTATTGCAGAGTCACGGCTTCGGTGGCGTGGTTTGCCTGCTCATCACCGGCGGCGCGCAGGGCGAGTTCCATATACGCCTGCGATTGTCGCGCCCACAGCAGCACCAGTGCATCTTGCGGGGTCACGGCTATGGAAACGATGTCGGGGCGCACCGGCGTGGGGGTGGGTTCCCCCTGAGCCACGGGTTGCGCCTGTTGCTGGTCGGCTTCCAGGAAGGTGCCGACTTTGATGACTTTGGCGCGTTGGACGGTTAGTTGGGCAACCCGGCGTGGGCGTTGGTCTTCCCGGGGGAATTCAAAACCGGGGAAAAGTTCATTTTCAATATTGAGCCGCCCTTTATCAATGGCGGGGCTGAGAGAGACGGAAGTGGTTTCCTGCCCGGTATCGGAGGTTTGTTTGTCTTGCAGCAGGAACGAGAATTTGTTGGGCAGGATGGTTTGGAATTCCGGGTCTAAATCCACAATTGAGAAGGTCATCAGCACATCAACCACATCACCGGGTTGAATGGCGTAGGCGACGCTGGTTTGTTTGTTGATGGGGAATGCGACCATCACATGCCCCGGCGGGATGTCAAACGCTGCCTGACCGGAAGAACCGCCGGCTTTGTCGCGCAGTAAATCGTAAACGATGATTTGTCCCTGCACAATTTCCGAGTTGGCGATTTTGCCGATGGTTTCCGCTTCGTTGACGATGGCGTTGGGGGGGATGCTCGATTCGGGGTATTCGGTGCGCCCCAATGCTTCGGCGGAAAATTCCCCGCCACGGGGAATCGGTTGCCGGGCAACGATGACTTCTTTCATGGGGATAGCCGTCGGTTCAGCTTGCTGACCGGTTTGCTCTGCCGGTGTTTCTGCGGGGGCGCTGCGTTGTTGCCGCACCACAAATATCATCGCTGTAATGGCAACTATTGCCAATACAACGCCAATGATGATAAATAGACTCCGTCGCATGGTTCTGTTTCCTCCCTAATGGGTGTTCCAAAAAGGGCGCTAGCAATTTTATGATACCATGTTATGTGAAATTGTCAAGGAAAATGGGAGAAAAGTATACATAATGAAGAACAAGAAGCAGGAAGCCGGGAGCAAGGGGAGAGCAACATCCGATTGCGCTTCAGCGCGAAAAACGCGCCCTGCAATGACATTCCCTCTCCTTGCTCCTTGCGGTAATGGTTATTTTTGACTGATGAAACAAAATATACCCGAAGGGTCGAAGGCAAATACCCGTGTTTGTTTTGCGTAGGGACAGAGCAATGCTCTGTCCCTACCGGCGAATGATTTCCATCAGTCAATTTGAACCACCACCACTTTTTGCTTCTTGCTCCCTACTTTTTGCTCCTTGCTATTGAATCAGCCGCACGTAAATGTTCGAGAGGATTTGGTTGAAAATGATATTCAAATCTCCGCCGCTGGCGCTGAAGTAGGCTTGCCCGTTTCCCTGCCGAGCCACTTCTTTCAGCCAGTCGCGGTCAACCCCAAACCCCAACCCGATGGTATACACGGTAATCCCCGCCTGTGAGGCTTTTTTCGCGTATTCCAGCGGACAGCGGTAGTCTGCGTTGTTGTTGCTGGGCCACGCCGGGGCGGTGGAACTGGAACAGCCATTGCCCCAACTGGTGCTGTTCGGGTTCCCGTCGGTGAGGAGGATGAGCACTTTTTGCGCCCCCCCGCCGCGCGAGCATGATGAATTGGGCGACCCGTCGCACAGGGTGTCGAAGTTGCCGGGGTTGCCGGGGGCTACTTGAAAGCCCAATATTTCCAAGCCGTCTTTCATTCCGTAGGCGGTGGGCGTACCACCTGTAGCAGTAGTTTCTTCCACGTTTTTCAGCACGGTGGTATAGCTGATGGGGATGCCAATGCCGGTGTTATTGCAATTGATACCCTGCGCGGCGGCGGCGCGTTTACAGGCGAGTTCCGTTTTCTTTCGCCCGGAGGTGCTGTAGTAGACGAACCCGACCTGATCCCGTTCCGGCTTTAACCGGCTGATGAAGAATTTGATGGCTTCTTTCGATTTCCGCAACGGCATTTCCCACTCGTCAAAGATGGGGTCGGTGCGGTTGTCTTCCGGTTTGTTCATCAGGGTGAGCGTGGGGTAGAAAGTACACTGGTTCAAATCGGTGATATTTGCCCCGTATTCCACATTGCAGATGTCGCAGGCGGCGCGGTATGCCGAGGCGGCGTTGACCGCGTCTATGCGGGCATCAAGCGAACCGGGAGGATTGAGGGCGCTGCCGCTGCCGTTGTTCCCGCTGCTGGAAGGATTATCGGTGATGACGATACGGTCAATGCTATAGCCCGGACTGCCGGCAAAAATGTAGAGGCGGTAATTTTTAGTGGTATCAATGGTGAAGGATGCCATCCGAAGCCAACGCCAGCTACTCCCGTCTTGAACTTGCGGAATTTGCTGTACTGCATTCCCGGTGGGTGGTGTGCGCACATCAAACGGGTTGTTGACGGTGGTGAGCGCCCAATAAGCATCGGAAGGTGGGGAATCGCGAAAATCTGCGGTATCAATATCCACACTGCGCCCGGCATGGACACGTATCCAAATGTAACCGGCGGTGCCGGTTGTCCAACCCGCCTGCTGGTAGAGTTGGAAATCGTATTCCAGCCACGGGGAATTACCCGACCGGGCATCGGCGAGTGAGGCGTATTTGCCGTAAATTGCTCCCTGACTGCCGAGGATGGAGGGGTGATATGCCATATGTGCCCCACGGCTGTCAATGGAGGTGCCGGTGGAGAAGTAATATGGTGGTGTGCCATCTGACCAATTTGGATTGCGGTAGTTCCCCTCGCCGCGTTGGAGCGCCCAGTACCCCTTGCCGGACGCCTGCAATTCGGGGTCGGCGGGGTTGGGGTTGAGGGAGTACAGTTCCGCTTCCATCACCGTGTAATGGAGTCCGTTGCTATCGGTGTAGGCGGTATCGGCGTAATTGAAGGAATACAAATTCGTCGGGGTGGGCAAATCCTGGTCGGCATCGTAGCTGGGGGTGGTACAGGCGCGCACCCGGTTGACATTCGCAAACCCGTCGGACAGCCCCAGCGGGTAAATGACGCCGTTAGCCGGATAGTCGTAAAAACGGGAATAGCGGGGATTATCGTTGGCGGTAGACGCTTCCGACAGATAATTCGGGTCGCTGGGGGGTAAGCGGTCGCGCCGTTCCCAGCAGCCGTAACACACCGGGTCGAATTCCATGGAGCCGGAGCGGTCGAGCACGATAGCCGCGTCAATGCTGTCGAGGTTTTGGGCGACGGCGTGGTAGACCACATCCACCGATGGACGCCCCAAAAGCTGGAAGAAGTTCATATCAACCTTCACCGTGCCGGTGATGCCGATTTTGTTCGCTTCCCCCAGCACACCCACCGCCGGGTTGCAGGCGGAAGCGTGGTCGGATTGGTAGGAGTAAGTATCAATTTGAAAAACGTTGGTCACATTGGCATCATTCGGGTCGGTGATTCGGTACGGATACCACCAGTCTTTGGGGGCATTGTCCGGGACATTGACCATTTGCGAGGGGTCATTATCGCATCCCCCCGATGGACAGAAGGCACCAGCCGCGTCGAAATAACCATTCACGTCGCTGACGCAACCCCGGATGTAGATATTTGAGTCAGCCAAATCGTAATCGTTCAACCCCAGATATTCAATGGCGCGGAGTGCGGCTTCTTCCTCGTTGTTCAATTCCGTGACCCCGCTCAACGCGGCGGCGTCCACCGCTCGGGAAAGCGATGTTTGCTCAATGTACACCATGCCGGCGTCAATGCCCAAGCCAAGCAAGGCAACCAATCCGATGAACGAAAACACCAGAATGATGAGGCTTTGCCCTTTTTCTGCGCCGGAATCAGGGAAGAATTTTCCATATAATTTTTGCCACATAACCATACTCCATGTGCGGGGCAGACTCCCCCGTGATTGTGGTTGATCTAAAATCAGTTGCCGGGACATGCGTAATCAACATTTTTGTCAATCAGGCGGGCGGTGATGTAACCATTGAAGCCCGGATGCCCCGCGTAACTGCAAGTGTTGCCGCTGTTCAAACAATAATCGGTAATCTCCACCTGTGCGAATTGTGTCACGCGATAGCTGTCTCCCTGATATAAATCCCACACGGGAACCAGTATCGGCTGGTTTTTGAGGATGTCGAGTTGCGCTCGAACACCTGATGTATTGTTGTTTCCGGCTAGTGATGCAATCCAATCACCGACATTCAGCATCGTGTCCGAGGCATCAGTCGGGTCTTCGTAATCGTTTGTCGCCAGCCGAGGGTTTTTCAACTCTTTCTCCAGATAATCTGCGGTTGGCGTTTGCGTCCACGTCAACCATCCCCGCGCGCCGCCGCCGCCCCCATTCCAGATGTCCCGCTCTTCCGACCCCTGCTCAAGCCAGCCGTTCAGGGTACTCTGTTGTAGAGCGATGGGGTAGACCTCACAACGCGCCAAATCCTGCGAGTCGATGCGCATGGTGGTTTGGGAATAAAGGGGGATGGGATTCAAAATCCACGACATCAGCGGCACGCCCAGCAATTGCGGTTGCTCGTAAAACATCTCCACCACCACCACCGAGTTTTTCGACCAGTTGCCCACCATCCCTTTGCGCGCCAATTGGCAGTTGAATTGGTCGTTATCCTGCTTCAACTTGGCTGCCAGCGCACTTGTATCAAGCCGAGATTGCACGGCGGATGTGGGGGGGTAGGTGAAGCGCAGATAGCCGTAATTGGGCATACCGGGTTCCAAAATCAAGTCATCTTTGTCATAGTCATTTTGTGGTGGGCAAGTGTTTACACAATTGGGCGAGTTTTCTATGTCACACGGCGCTTCAGTATCCACCACAATGTGGGTGACAATAATCGCCGCGCGCGGGTCGTCCGGCGTGCCGCCGCCGTTGAAGAGATAATCGTTCAGGCGCAACTGCCCGGCGTTGGCAACCAGCGCGTGGGTAATCACGTTGTTGTACCCGATTTCATTGGGGGTGATTTCCTGAAAGTCGAGCGCGCCGGGTTTGATGGCGAAGCGGGTGGCTTCGCGGTCAACGCTCGCCAGGGTGAGTGCGCCCCAAATCGCGTAGCCCACCTCAAACAGCCCCAGCAGCATTAATGCCAGAATCGGCACAATGAGCGCCATTTCCACCATGCTTTGGGCGCGTTCTTTTTTGGGTTGTGCCTGTTCAGATACACGTTTCATACAGTTCTCCCATCGGTGATGGCTGTGAGAAATTTACTCCTGTCGCAAACTCGTGGCGATTTTCGTCACTGCGCCGGTTTGCGCATCAATAAACACGGTATGGTACATTTTGGTATTTTCATCATACCCCGCTACCGTCCACCGGAGCGGCGCACCCGGTTCACTGACCTGCAATTGCGCCACCACCTGTATCCTCGGCAGGGCTGAAATCATCGCCTCGCCGCCGTAATTCAGCCAGATGTTCACCGCTTCCACGCTATCCACGCGCCATTGTTCGGGGGATAGACTTTCCGGTGCGTTGTAAATTCGTGCGCCGTGCGTGGTTCCCATCACGCTGCCGTCGGGATTCACGGTGATGAAAAAGAAACGCTTCCGACCGGGCGAATAATAGCGATACGTCCAGTATGTCGGCTCGCCCACCGAGGTGAGGGTGGCGTTTTCCCACGTGGCGGCAATGGCGAACAACTGCGCATCCGTTGCCCATTGCGCCAATTTCGCCTGCGTTGCGGCTTGCATCGTTTTGGCGGTCACTTGCGAAAAAGTCACCGTTACCGTGGCTTGCGGCACAATGATGGCTTCGGCGGGGGCGGGCGCGGGTTGCGGGGTGAAGATGCCGGGGTACAGAATGAAATAGCCCACTGTGCCCAATAATGCGCACCCGACCACCCAAAAACCGAGTATTAAAATAATATCGCTGCGACGAAGGTTTAGTTTCATATATTCTATTTAAATACCAGCGGCAAGTAAATGGTATGTAACTGATAGCGCGTTGCAACCGCTTTACTGATGATGATTTTATCGTTGCCGGTTTTCCCCTCGCTGGCAATATTCCACAATTGTGCCGTGTTGAGAATGGTGACGGGCAGGTTGAGGGCGGTGGTGGTGGCGGTGAATTCGATGGTGATGCCGCTGTTGGCGGCTAAATCGCCATTCCAAGTGATGGTTTTTGTGGCGGTGATGAGCTTTGCACCGCCGGTGGGCTTGCTGATACTGCCGATGAGCGAGGGCAGATTGAATGTATCGGTGATGCCGACCCCCACCGCATTTAAATTGCCGCTGTTGGTGATGCGCAAGGTGTAGCGGATGATTTGCGGCGGCAAATTCCGGTTGCTGGTGATAATCTGGGTGGGGGTGACGGCATGGGTGACGGCAAAGGTATCCGCATCGAGCAGGTATGCCGGGTCGATGGTGCCGGCGATGACGCCGCGATAGTAGGCGTCCAGCGTGTTTGCGTTCGGCGGCATTTCCAGATACGCCAGATGCATTTTGTCCGCACCGCCGTTGTTCGGGTCGCTGATGGTGAAGGTGGGCATCACTGAATCGCCGTTGTTGCTGGCAACTCGTGGGACGCCGCCGGTGGGGTTGGTGAGGGTGAACGGGGTTGACCATGGTTTGTCAAAGCCCACCGTTGTACTGGTGATGACGCGGGCGGAATGGAAAACTTCGTAAATATTGCCTTCCCCTTCAAAAACATCCGATTGCCAGACCACATTGATGTAAGTCATCGAACCGGTATAGGTGATGGCGAGCGTGGGTTGCAATCCGCCAAAATCACTCCCGATTCTGCTTTTGTCGGTTTGGAAGGTGGTGAATGTGCCGTTATCCTTCGCCGTCGGAATATCGCGGATGCCGGTCCAGCTGGTGCCATTGTTGGTGGAACGGCTATACCCCAGCGCGAAGTTGTTGGGGTTGTTGGGGTCTGCCATATCAAAGGCGATATATAGTATGTTGGAGGTCGGGTCAACAACGGCAATGCTCGGCGAGCCGGGATTCGCGCCGGTATAGTCACCACCCGGGGAGAATGACCACACCGATGTGCCGGATTTGGCGAGGACATCGTTGGTGAGATTATCATCATACAGGTAGTTGATGGTTCCCGCGCTTTCCGCGTCCCACACCATGTGCAGCCGCCCGTTGGAGAATGCCAGTTGTGGGCTTTTGCCGCCGGGGGCATCTGTCACGAGGGTGGCGGAAGACCACGTCGGTCCGCCGGGTTGGGTCGGATCCACCCCCCGGCTGTAAAAGATGGCGTTGCTGTTTTCATCCGTCCAAACAACGTGCAGATTGCCCAAATCGTCCTGTGCAATGGCGGGGCGACGGAACTTCTGTACGGTATTCCCGCCGAAAATTTCCTGCGGGGTGTCGCAGGTGTTGTAATCATCCGAGACATCGCATTGGGCATACTGAATCGAGATGAAATCGCAGTTGAGTAAATCGCCGTTGCAGCCGGTCGCCTGCGCCCATACCACATGTATCGTGTCGATGGCGGTGGCATCGAACACGTAGGCGGGGTCAACCCCCCAATCGTTATTGGTGGCGGTAAACACTTTGATTTTTTCACGCCAGTAATCGTCAATTTCGTCGCCGCTTTTGAGGTAGATGTTGCCGTAATATTTTGTGCCGGTGTAATTTTGGTTCGCCCCATCCGACCACACAATGGCGAGCGTGCTCCCATCGGATTTGATGAAGGCGGGACCGGAGGCATATCCGGCTTTGGCGGTGCGAGAGAAGTTGTTGGGCGTGTCAAACTCGCTCGGTTGAACGGCGCGGGCAATCATGGCGGTCAGCGCAACGACCGCCGCAATTGCCGCGAACAATATCAGCATTAATTTTGACAGCTTTTTCATGCGTAATGTTGTTGTGTTCATACCAACGTCCTTTTTGTATTAGAACAGCAGCAACGAAATGTTATCAATAATCTGCCCCGGCGTGAGAATCAGCACGGTTGAGGCGGAATAGAAGGTGTTATTTTCCCAGTATTCAGCATACAGGACATATTGTGTGCCGCCCGGTGCGGCGGGTAAATCGTAGAAACTAAAGGTTGAGTCTTGGATAGTATAGGTTTTTGCCATCGTACCGTCAATTGCGTAAATCCAAACGTAAACCCCCGGTTTTTCGGTGGGCACACCGTTCAGGAACACCCGCACATCGCCCGCCACTTTGGTGTTGAAGCTTTCCGGGGTGGGCTGTTGGGTACACACTTGCAGGTCAACATTATCCACATAGAAGCGGGTGCTGTCGGTGTTGTTGGGGTTGGGCGCGTTGAGATACAGGCGCATCGGTTGCCCGGTGAAGCCCAGTAAATCGGCGGGGTTGGCGAACCCGTTTGCCAGATTGATTTTCTGCTGCACCCATTCGCTGTTGTCCGGGTTGGGATTGTTCGGGTCAATGTATGGCGGTTGGTCGCCCGTGGTAATGGTGATGGGTGTGTAATTGGTGATGGGTAGCCCGGTTTGATTGCGCACCGACGCGAAAAGCGGGTCGGGGTCGGGGCTGCCTTCAGGGTTGACCGCCACATGCAGGGTGAGATTCAGGCTCGTCCCGCCGGTCAGCGTTGGGGTGAGCACCCACGCCGGCATGGTGAAATCCTGATACAGGTACGGATGGCGCGGCAGCCCGAAGACGTTGGTGTCGGGGAGCAGCATACTGAAACTTTGCCCCGGTCCGAAGTAGTGGGGCAGGCTGGTGCGCGTCACCTGCTCAGTGATACCGGCGTATCCCCAGGCGGACATCAGACTGTCGTCCTCAAAATCGCCGTTCACAATTGCCGAGGTACATTGCAGCAACCCCGGCGGCGGGTCGGATGAGCCGGCTGCGCCGGAACATTGCGACTGGGCGTAATCGGTGTTGATGTCCGGCACAAAGTTGGCATCGGTGGTGAGCAGGATTTGGTACAACTCGTATCCGTCCTCCCGCGCCCAGACGCTCAGGTCAACCGTGCCCACGGCATTAATATCGATGTAATAACCGCTGCCGGAACTCTGTCCCGTATTTGTCCACGCCATCGTGCCGGTGGCATTCTGGGTGAGGTTGTCGGAGGGCGTTGTGCCGCTCAGTCCGATGAAGGCGCTGTTCCCGCTGCCGTTGGGCGAATAGCCCAATGCCCAGACGTAATATCGCCCCGGATTGGTGACATCAATTTGGTATTTCAACTCCGGCGCATTCGGGTTGAAGGTGTAATAATTGCCGCTGCCGTTGGGAATCCAGTAGCCGACTTTGCCGTTGCGAGCTGTGGTTTGCCATTGCACCGTGCCGTTGCTTTTGCCGGTGGTGTTGGTGGCGTTCAGCACCACCAGCCCGCCCGCTTCGCGGACTTCGCCACAGCTTGCCGCGCCGGCGGGGTTGACGCAAACCTGATAACCGTCCATCGTCACGGTATTCTTTTTGGTGGAGCTGTATGACGCATTGATGACACCCAGATAGATGGATGAAGGCATATTCGCCAGCGTGACGGTTTTCCCCACCGTCCAATTGGTGGGCGGATTGGTGGTATCGTATGAATAATACAGGGTGAATGTATCGCCGTTGCGGTTGATGCGCAGCCAGACCGGCAGCCCGCTTTGCCCGATGTTGCTGTTGGCTTTCACCGAGCCGTTGGTGCGGGAAAGGTATTGCAGCTTGTTCCCTTTGGTGTGTGTCCAGTCGAGCTTGTCGGCGGCGCTGGTGAGGTCGGCGCGGACTTCCAGCCCGAACTTCGCCCATGAGCTGAGGGTCGTGCCGTTATCGTATTTGCTTTGGGTCAGTGCGCGCACCCGGACATCGAAATTGCCGGAAACTTGATGATACGCGAACAGGTATCCGCCGTTGGCGTCGTCGCTTCTGGCGGTACTGGAGCCGTTGTTGTACAGGGTCATCACATCGCCATTGACGGCAAACGGGATGAACTGCGCCGCCGGAATGGCGAACGGTTGCGGCGTGTCAAGTTGGCTCATCAGCGGTGCGCCGGTATTGCCGCCGTTGGGATAGAAAGCGGCGGTGGGGGTGGGATTCACATTCTGCGCATATTCCTCGGTTTCGGGGACAATCCGATCCACGGAGGCGCAATAATAGACTTTGATGGGAACCCAATCAATGCGGAATTTGGGTTTTTTCTTGTGGTCGGAGCGCGGTGTGATGCGCACGCGCAGATTGTTCAGTTCCGCCCGCGTCCAACTGTGCCCCCACAAATCGGTTGAGCCGCCGAATAAATCGGTATGCTCGGAGGTTTTGATATTGTTGGCGGTTTTGATGGGTGACCACGTGTTGCCGCCGTCCCACGAAAGTTGAATGTCCATGTACGGGTTCTTTTCGTTCTTTTCCACCCACCAGTCCAGCCGCAGTTCAATGCCCTGAATGGTGGCATTGGCGGGGATGGCGCTAAAATTGTAGCCGAAGAATTGTCCCGGTCCATTTTTGGGTTTGGCTTGCGCATAATTGTTGTCGTCGGCAAAGGCATTTTTCGGTTTTTTCCAGCTTGGTGCGCTGCTTGTGCCGGGCGAGACATAGACGCTGTTCAACCCGCAGGTGACGGGCGGCGTGTTGGTCGGCGTCGGCGTAATTGTGGGCGTGTTGGTGGCGGTTGGCGTCGCCGTCGGCGGACCCGGTGTGGGGG
>CAZMXX010000074.1:0-12492 GCA_964570315.1 uncultured Anaerolineaceae bacterium
CAAACGAGAATCGCATGCCCTTTTCCACGTTGAAGATTGCGTCGCTTCAATTATATGCAATTGAAATAAATAAACAAAGCCTCGCCACCAAATCCGTTAACAGCTACAGGATTGTCCCTGTTCACCGGCTTCTGTTTTGAAGGAACTGCCGCATGAGCAGGTTTGCACCGCGTTCGGGTTCTCGATGCGGAAACCGCCGCCCATCAGGCTGTCCATATAATCTATGGTTGCACCGGAAATATATTCGATGCTGGCAGGGTCAACCACAACTTTCAACCCCTGCGCCTCGAAAATCTCATCCGTGGTTTCCGGCGCGGCGGCAAAGGTCATACCGTAACTCAACCCGGAGCAACCACCCCCGGAAACGAACACGCGCAAAGCGTGGTCGGTGATGTTCTTTTCGGTCATAATCGCTTGCAACCGCTCGGACGCTGTTTTGGTAATGGTAATCATAAAGTATCTCCCCTTTTACCCATAAAATCGTGTCCATATTGTACTCTCCCCAATATTTTTTGTCAAAAATACTTTGTTTATTGCAAAAATCATTTCATTTTAACACGGAATGTTACCGCTTCCGGGGCGCATATGTTATAATCTTCGTCGAAAGGAATGGGTACTGTATGTCACCAAAATTGAAGGGAGTTCTGCTCACACTGCTTTCAGCGGCGATGGTGTCGGTGACGTTTATTGCCAGCAAACAGGCGTTGAACGAGCTGACGCCGCTCGGTTTCACGCCGATATGGTTCGGCATCGCTTCATTGTGGGGGCTGATTTTTCACGCCACCCTGCCGAACCGCGCACCGCTGGCATCACTGCGCCCGCATTTGCGCCCGCTGATTCTCATCGGCGTGACCAGCAGCGCCGCCAACTATTTTTTCTTCACCGCCATCAAAATCGGTGACCCCACGGTGGTCTCTTTTTTCAGCCGCAGCGAAACCATCTTCAGCCTGTCGTGGGGGGTGTTTTTGCTGAAAGAGCGGCTCACCGGCAAACAGTGGCTCGGCGCGGCAATAGCCGTACTGGGCGCGGGATTGATGACCTACAAAGGCGGCTCGCTCATTCTTTCGGTGCTGATGCTGGCGCTGGTGAGCAATTTTTTCAACTCCCTGACCAGTCTCGTCGCCAAAATGAATGTGAAAAACCTGCCGCCGAATGTGCTGGGCTTGGCGCGCACCATCGGGTTGACGGTCATTATGGGCGCTATCGCGCTGGCAACCGGCGAATTGACCATCCCCAGCACCCCCACCCTGCTGTGGATGGTGGGCGGCTCGTTTTTCGGACCCTTCCTCAGTTTTGTATTGTATTTCAATGGGCTAAAATGGGTGGACATGAGTCAAGCATCCATCATCCGCGCCACCCAACCGCTCTTTGTGGCGGCGTACAGCCTGGCATTGTTCGGCAGTCTCATCCGCCCGCTTCAGCTTGCCGGCGGGTTGATAATTCTGGCTGGGGTGATGTTCATGCTCTCTGCCGGCAGCAATAAATTAATTTCATCCCTCACCAATCCGTTGATGATGTTCAGGAAAAATAGCAAGTAACCAAAAAGCAAGCAGTATGAAGCAAGTAAATTCAGGAGAAATTTATGTCCACCCCAAACCCCTTCCTCGCTACCGACCAAAAAATGGTGGGCGATATTTACACCAGCACGGAAGTGATGGATAATCTCACCATCCTGTGCGATGATTTCGGCTCGCGTTTCGGCGGGACACCCGGTGAAAAGCAAGCGGCGGACTTCCTGGCGCAAAAAATGCGCGATTACGGCTTGCAAAACGTTCATCCGGAGCCGGTGGCATATCTGGGCTGGCGGCGCGGCGCGGCGACGCTGGAAATCATCCATCCCATCCAAAAAACCATCCCCTGCATCAGCCTGCCCCATTCACCGGCGGCGACGGTGGAAGCCAAGCTCATCAACATGGGTGATGGCGCACCCGCCGATTTTGACGCCCGCGCGGCAGATATTGCGGGAAAAATCGTGCTGACCAGCAGTGTGGTTTCACCCAAAGGCTCCACCCGCTGGATTCACCGCAATGAAAAATACGGACGCAGCTCACTGGCGGGCGCGACGGCGTTCATTTTCGCCAACCATTATCCGGCATACGGACCCGCCACCGGCGGCGTGGGCTACAAAGGGCGCGCGGGCAAAATTCCGGGCATTTCCGTTTCAAAAGAGGATGGCGATTTTTTGCGGCGAATGGTCAAACGGCACGGCGACCTCATTTTGCGCATCACCACCACCGACGAGCTTTTTCCGGCAACATCGTGGAACGTGATTGGCGACTTGCCGGGCAGTGACCATCCCGCTGAAATTGTGATGGCAGGCAGCCATTATGACGGGCACGACATCGCGCAGGGCGCGGAAGACCCCGCCAGCGGCACGGTATCGGTGCTGGAGGCGGCGCGCGTGCTGGCAAAATATGCGCATCCCCTGCCCCGCACCGTGCGCTTCGCGTTTTGGGGTGTCGAAGAAATCGGCTTGCTCGGCTCCACGGCGTATGCCCAAACCCACGCCGATGAACTTGACCGCATTCGATTTTATCTGAATATGGATGCGGCGGGTGCGGTGCCAAATCGGGGCATTAATTTGAATATGTGGGATGAACTTCAGCCGGTTTTTGAAGCGATGAGCGTCGAAATGGCGGAGCCGTTCAATGTGGGTCAGTCGATGATGGCGCATTCCGACCACTATCCGTTTTTTATGGCGGGTGTGCCCACCGGCGGCATCGAATCAATCCCGCGCTCACTGGCGGGCAGAGGATACGGGCACACCAAATTCGACACGCTCGACAAAGTGTCGCTCGAAAATTTACGCGGGACGGCGGCGCTCGCGGCGCGGTTGCTGCTGCGCATCGCCCACGATGACCATTGGCGGGCGCAAAAGCGTTCGCCGGAAAATGTACAAGCCGTGCTCGACACCCCTGAACATCGAGAATCTATGGCGCATGCCGCTCGAATGGATGAATTGTATCAATAGCATTCAGTTTTCAGTTTTTCGCTGACCACTGAAAACCGATAACCAATAACAGGCAACAAATAACTGATAACGAGGTGAAACATGAGTACCCAAAACGGAAACAGCCAAACCGGCACATGGCGCGTAAAAGTTGGATTGGCGCAAATGTTGAAAGGCGGCGTGATTATGGATGTGGTCACACCGGAACAGGCGAAAATCGCCGAGGACGCGGGCGCATGCGCCGTGATGGCACTGGAGCGCGTTCCCGCCGACATCCGCGCCGATGGCGGGGTGGCGCGCATGAGCGACCCCGGCATGATTCAGCGCATTATGGACACGGTTTCCATCCCGGTGATGGCGAAAGCGCGCATCGGGCATTTTGTGGAAGCGCAAATTCTGGAAGCCATCGGTGTGGATTATATTGATGAAAGTGAAGTGCTCACCCCCGCTGATGAAGCGCATCACATCTACAAGCACAACTTCAACGTGCCTTTTGTGTGCGGATGCCGCAATCTGGGTGAAGCCCTGCGCCGCATCGGTGAAGGTGCGGCGATGATGCGCACCAAAGGGGAAGCAGGCACGGGGGACGTGGTAGAAGCGGTGCGCCATGCCCGCACCGTGCTCGGCGAAATTCGCCGCCTGCAATCCATGCCGGAAGAAGAACTGATGACCTTCGCCAAAAGTATCGGTGCGCCATATGCGCTGGTGAAAGAAACCCGCGATTTGGGACGCCTGCCGGTGGTCAACTTTGCCGCCGGGGGCATCGCCACCCCCGCCGATGCCGCGCTGATGATGCAGCTCGGCGTGGATGGGGTGTTCGTCGGTTCCGGTATTTTCAAAAGCGGCGATCCCGCCAAACGCGCCAACGCCATCGTGCAAGCGGTCACTCATTTCAACGACCCCAAAATTCTGGCGGAAATCAGCAAAGATTTGGGCGAACCGATGGTCGGTATCAACGTGCGTTCCCTGCCGGAAGAAGAACAACTCGCCACCCGCGGCTGGTAGAAGGGTGTTTCTGGTTCAACGTTTCAGGTTTCAAGTTCGGCTTTGAACCCAAATCCTGAACGTTGAACCTTGAACCCAAAACTTTGAACTTTGAACTTTGAACTCAAAACCCTGAAATCGCATATCCTCTCTCCCGAAACGTTCATCCGCGCCGAGTTTAAAGGCAAACGGAAGGGACATTCGCCGCGTTGGGAAAAAGTTGTCATCCGCCCGGTGGCGCTGAAAGGCGTGTACCACCTGCAATTTTCGTATTTCGACGGACGGCACGACATCAGCAAAAACTATCGCGGCGATGAAATTTCCGCGCGGGTGGACGAACTGCTGGCGGAACCGTTTGCCAGCATCGTCGTCCACACCACCACTGAAAAGTTGCGTGTGCAAATCACCAAAAAAGGGAAGCTCATCCTGCACCGCGAAAAACACCCGGCGGAAAAACCCCTGCCCAATCTGACCCACAACCGCGCCAAAGGCTTGATTTTCCCCCACGGCGAACCGAACCCGTTTCTGCACGCCGTCGGCATTGCCACCGCCGAGGGGAAAATCAAAGCGAAGATGAGCGATAAATTCTGGCAAATCAATCGTTTCCTCGATTTGGTACGCCAAACCATCGCCACCGAAACCCTGCCCGACCGCCCACTCACCGTGATTGATTGCGGGTGCGGCAACGCCTATCTCACTTTTGCCACCTATTATTTTCTCACCGAAACTCTGGGGCGCGAAACCCGGCTCATCGGCATTGATGTGAACGCCGATTTGATGGCGAAACGGAACGCACAAGTGGCGGAAATGGGCTGGTCGGGACTGAAATTTCACCCCGCCGCCATCATTGATTTCCGCCCGGACACGCCCCCCGACATCGTGCTCGCCCTGCACGCCTGCGACACCGCCACCGATGAGGCGCTGGCGCAAGCCGTGCGTTGGGGCAGCCGCTACATTTTCAGCGCCCCATGCTGCCATCATCATTTGCAGGCGCAATTGCCGCCGCTCAGCGCGGTGGAAAATCCGGCGTACAAATCCATTTTTCGGCATGGTATTTTGAAAGAACGGCTCGGGGACATTTTAACCGACACGTTCCGCGCCCAGCTTTTGCGGCTGACGGGCTACCGCGCCGATGTGGTGGAGTTCATTTCCGGCGAGCATACCGCCCGCAATCTGATGATTCGCGCCGCAAAAACGCATGCGCCCGCCACGGCATCGCTCCGCGCAGAATACCGCGGGATGAAGGCGTTCTGGGGTGTCACCCCCTATCTGGAAACCCTGCTGGCGGATGACCTGCCCGCCGACATGAAGTAATCCCCTCGCCGATTCCCCGCATCCCGCCTGCAACTTTTCGGCAAATTCCTTCGTACAGACGGTACATCTAATTTGAAGGAGTTGCCAAATGACTGTTGCCGCACATCAAATCGCCTCAAATTCCCCCACAAAAAACCCGATGCGCAGACGCATCATCGGGTACGATTTTGCCCGCGCACTGGCGGTGGTCGGGATGATCATCGTGAATTTCAAAATTGTCATGGGCGCCAGCGAAGCGGGTCCCATCTGGCTGGTTCGACTGGTGGGGATGCTTGAAGGGCGCGCCGCCGCCACCTTTGTAGTGCTCGCCGGGGTGGGGATGTCGTTGTTGTCGCAACGCGCCCGGCTGACGCATGACAAACACATCATTGCCCAACAACGAAATACGTTGCTGAAGCGGGCGCTCTTCCTTTTCGTCGTGGGGCTGCTCTACATTCCCATTTGGCCCGCGGACATCCTCCATTTTTACGGCGTTTACATCGCCATCGGTGCATTTTTGCTCCTTGTGCCGGATAAATGGCTGTGGCGGCTGGCGTTCATCTTCATGGTTGCGTTCGTCGTTCTGCTGTTTTTGTTCGATTATGAAACGGGTTGGAACTGGCAAACGTTAGCCTATGTTGATTTTTGGTCGCTGAAGGGCATGGTGCGCCATCTGTTTTTCAACGGATTTCACCCCGTCTTCCCCTGGATGGCGTTTTTGCTGGTCGGGATGTGGCTGGGGCGGCAGGATGTCCATAATCGTGCGCTGAGGAAAAAGATTCTGACGGTCAGTCTCGGGGTGGCAATTGTAACCGAACTCGCCTCCCTGCTTCTGATTCGAGCCTTGTCCCTCAACGTTTCGGCGGCAGACGCGGAAGTCATCGCCGCGCTATTCGGCACCAAACCGATGCCCCCTATGCCGCTCTACCTCCTTTCGGGGGGTGCAACCGCCATTGTGGTCATCATGCTCTGCGTCGCGCTGACCGAAAAATTCCGAACCGCGCGGTGGATGCACCCGCTGGTGGCGACCGGGCAATTAGCCCTCACCCTTTATGTGGCGCACGTTGTCATCGGGATGGGACTTTTGGAAGCCTTCGGGCGGCTGGAAAATCAATCGCTCTTTTTCGCGGTTGGCAGCGCACTTTTTTTCAGTATAATTTCGATTGTTTTTTCACATTTTTGGCGCAAAAAATTCAACCGAGGACCGTTGGAATGGGTTATGCGCCGCGTCACCTAAAAAACGGGATGGGAGTCTGATTATGCACATCATCATTTCCGGCGGTACAGGTTTGATTGGGCAAGCGCTGGCGAAAAGTCTGCTGGCGGACGGACATCGGGTGACCATCCTCACCCGCACACCCGAAAAACCGCACCCACGCCTCAGCGGGGCGGCTTTGGTCGGGTGGGACGGGCGCACTGCCGGCGGGTGGGGGCATTTGGTGAACGAAGCCGACGCGGTAGTGAATCTGGCGGGGGCGGGCGTCGCCGACCAACGGTGGACGCCGGCGCGCAAGCGGCTGATTTCAGAAAGCCGGGTGAACGCTGGACATGCCCTCCAAGCGGCGATTGAAGGGGCGACGAAAAGACCCGCCGTGCTGATTCAAGCCTCGGCGGTGGGGTTTTACGGCGCAGACACCGGCGACGCCCCCATCACCGAGGATGCGCCCGCCGGGGACGATTTTCTGGCGCAGGTGTGTGTGGCGTGGGAAGCCGCCACCGCCGGGGTGGAAAATTTGGGCGTGCGGCGGGCGGTCATCCGCACGGGGGTGGTGCTCGCCCGCGAGGGGGGCGCATACCCCAAATTATCGCTGCCGTTTCGGTTTTTCGTCGGGGGGAAAGTGGGCACAGGCAACCAGTGGACACCGTGGATTCACATCGCCGATGAAGTTGCCGCCATCCGTTTTCTGCTGGAAAATGATGCGGCGCGCGGAACTTTCAACCTCTCCGCGCCGAACCCTGTCACCAACACCGATTTCACCCGCGCCCTGGGGCGGGTTTTGCGCCGTCCGACACTTTTGCCCGTGCCGTCCATCGTGCTGAAACTCATTTTCGGCGAGCTGGCATCGGTGCTGTTGGGCGGACAACGCGCCATACCGGCACGCTTGCTGTCGCTCGGCTTTCAATTTCAATTTGCCGATATTAATTCGGCGTTGCGAAACTTGGGGTGATGCCCCCTCATTTGCCGATGCAAAACTTGCTGAAGATGGTGTTCAGCAAATCTTCGGTGGCAGTTTCGCCGGTGATCTCCCCCAGCGCGTCCACTGCCTCCCGCACATCCACCGACACCAAATCGGGCGAAAGCCCCCCTTTTTGCGCCTCGATGGCGGTTTCGAGATGGTCAATTGCCCGCGCGATGAGCGCCTGATGGCGCGGGTTGCTGACAATGGCGGCATCGCCGGTGACGACCTGCCCGCCGGTAATCTGTTCCACCAGCGATGTTTCCAGCGCGTCCAGCCCTTCGCCCGTCAGCGCAGAGAGGGCGACGCGCGGCACACCGGGCAGAAAATCGGCGGGGGGATGGTGTGCGCCCGGCAAATCAATTTTATTTTCCACCAGCAACGCCGGTTTCCCCCGCACCAACCGTTCGATTTCCCAATCGCTCGCCGAGACGGGCTGGCTGCTGTCCACCAGCATGAGCGCCAAATCCGCCTGCGCCAGCGCCGCCCGACTGCGCTCAATGCCGATGCGCTCCACTGCGTCGGTGGTTTGGGCGCGGATGCCCGCCGTGTCCACCAGCACCAGCGGAATGCCGCCGATGTTCGCGGTTTCCTCCAGTGTGTCGCGGGTTGTGCCGGGGATGTCGGTCACAATGGCGCGCTCGCCGCGCAAAAGGGCGTTCAACAGACTCGATTTGCCCACATTCGGTTTGCCGACAATCGCCGTGCGCACCCCCTGCCGGTAAATCATCCCCTGAGCGGCGGTTTTCGCCAGCGCGCGCAGGGCGTCCAGCGCGGTGGTCATCGGCGAGAGCATATCTGCCAGCGGAATATCTTCTTCCACAAAATCAATGGTCGCTTCGATGTATGCCAGCACATCCACCAACTTTTGCCGCGCCGCCGAAACCTGATTCGACAACGCGCCCCCAAGTTGCTGTGCGGCTAAACGCAATCCGGCGGCAGTTTTGGCTTCCACCACATCCATCACCGATTCCGCCTGCGCCAAATCGAGCCGTCCGTTCAGGAACGCGCGCAGCGTCATTTCGCCCCCTTCCGCCGCCCGCGCGCCCAAATGCAACACTTCCCGCATAATTTCCTGCAAAACCACCGTGCCGCCGTGCGCCTGAATTTCCACCACATCCTGCCCGGTATAGCTGTGCGGTGCGGGCATATACGCCACCAACGCCTCATCAATGGGCGCATCATCCGCCGCATGAACGAGCATTCCGTAGTGTAAATAGCGGGGGGTCAGGGCGGATTGCCCTTTTTTGGGGCGAAAAATTCGCCGGGCGATTGCAGGCGCAGCGGGACCACTGATTTTCACAATGCCAATGCCGCCACTGCCCAACGGCGTGGCAATGGCGGCAATTGTATCATCTAAACTGAACATAGCGGATGGTCACCTCACGGGGTGGGCGTGGGGATGGGGGAAACGGATGTCGGCGCGACGGTGGACGTTGGGGTGGGCGGAATGGGGGTATTGGTGGGCGTGGGCGTCGCAATGGGTGAAATGACCGTCGGCGGGATGGATGTGGGCGGGATGGGGGTGTTGGTGGGCAGTTCGGTCGGCAACCCGGTGGGGGTGACGGTGGGGGTGAGGGTCGCCGTGGCGGTGATGGAAACGGTCGGGGTAATGGTGGGCGTCAGCGTCGGCGGCAGTGGGGTATTGGTTGAAACGGGATAGTATGGCACATAGAGTCGCTGTCCCACGTAAATCGCATCAGAGGTGAGGCAGTTGGCGGTTTTCAACTGGTTGACGGTGGTGCCGGTGCGCACCGAAATTGAATACAGGGTATCGTAGCGCTGCACGGTGTAGATTGTCCAACCGGCGGGCGCGCCGCAAGTGACGTTGGGGTGCGGGGTGAAGGTTGCCGTCACCACAATGACCAGCGGGGTATCGGTGGGGGCGGCGGTCGCGGTGTCGGTGGCTTCGGCGGTGTTTTCTGTTTCTGCGGTAGCCGTGGGCGAGGCGGTATTTTCAACCGCCACGGTGGTCGGGGTATCGGGCAGCGTCTTTTCGGTGGCGGTGGCGCGGGTGAGCGGGGTTGCGGTGGGGATGGGTTGGCGCGTGGTGGCGGTAGCTTCCACTACCGGCTCCTGATTCCGCCCGCCGCGCAAGGCAAATAAAACGGTGATGCCCACGGTTCCCAGCACCACTATCAGCACCCCCAGCGTGGTCAGTAATTTTCTGCGATTCGCCTTCTTCGATTGAGTCGTTTCTTCTGATTGCATATCCTTCCACCTTTCTTAAAAATTCAAATCTAATGGCGGAACATCTACCTCTTGCCACGGGTCATTCACCACATCTGTCACGGGGAGGGCAAAATAGAAGGTTGTGCCGCGTCCCATTTCCGTTTCAAACCACACCTCGCCGCCGTGGCTTTCGATGATGTGTTTGACGATGGATAACCCGACTCCCGTTTCGCCCAACCCTTGAATGAGCGGGGTATCGGCTTGATAGAAGCGGTCAAAAACCCGATCGACGTCTTTTTCGGCGATGCCGCCGCCGCTGTCGGATACGGCGATGCGCAGCCATTGCTCTTCTTCCAGCGTGGTGGATGTGTTCAAATTGCTGTTGGTCACCACCGCGCTGATGCCGACATTCCCCCCGACCGGCGTGCATTTGGTGGCGTTATTCAGCAAATTCAGCATCACCTGATGGATGGCGCTTTGGTCGGCTTCCACCACCGGCATCCGGGCGGGCAAATCCAAATCAAGCCGGATTTCCTTTTCCTGCAATTGAGCTTTGGCGCTAATGAGCGCATCCTCAATCACATCTGCCATGTTGATGGGCGCAGGATTGATTTCCAGTTGTCCCGAATCAATCGCCGCAATGCCAATCAGGTCGTTCAGCAACCCTTCCATGCGCTCAACGTTGGCTTTAACGCGCTGTAAAAACTTGCGCTGCATATCGCCAATCACCCCCACCGATTCGCCCAACAGCAAATCCACATACCCAATGATGGAGGTCATCGGCGTGCGCAATTCCTGCGCCAGCGAGGCGATGAATTCGTCGCGGGCATATTGGGTCTGAACTTCATCGGTGGCGTCATACAGAATCACCACATTGCCCGTCACCGTGCCGTTTTTGGGGTCGGTGATGGGCGAGATGGTCGCCTTCACCGTGCGGTCATCCAATTTGATGGCGGTGGTGACCAGCGGCACATCCGCCGATGCCACTTGCCGGATGGCGTGACGCCAAGTTTCATCGGCGATTAATTTTTCAAGCGGCTGTCCAATCAGTTGGCTGCCGGAAAGGTTGAGCAGGCGGGCGGAGGCGGCATTGACGCGGTTGATGGCGCCCTGCGCGTCGCTGACCAGCACGCCGCAGGCAAGGCGTTCCCACGTCTGCGCCTCGGCGGATGAAATGGCGGCGGGCACAGCCGAAGCCTGCTGCTGCAATTTCTGCTGGTTCGCCTTCAGTGCCTGCACCAATTTTTGCGTCCGCCGTCGCGCCGCCGCCAACGCTTCGCTCAATTTTCCAGCTTCGGCGGCTTCCATCTCCAATTCCTGCATCTTCGTTTTCAGTGCGGCAATCTCATCCTGTGCGGCTTCCAGCCTTTTCAGTTGTTTGCGGCGCGACTGCGCCACAAAAGACAGCCGGGTATGTTTGGCGGAAATTTCTTCATAGCGCAATTGCGCCAGCTTCAATTGTTTGGAAAGTTTCTGCACCTGCTGCTGATATTCGGTGAGTTCTTTTTGGCTTTTGCGCGCCAGCGTTTCCTGCTCGTACAGTTTTTGCGCCATCGCATTGATTTCCTGACGGCTTTTTTTCAGTTCCGCTTCCAGCGCGCCGGTTTGCCGCGTGGTTTCTTTTTCCTGATTGCGCAGGGTGAAAACCAGTTTTTGCGATTTGTTCAGCAGGGTTTGATATGTCTCGGCATTGTGGATTGCGCCCGCAATTTGCGCGCCGAGCGTTTCCAGCAGATGCAGTTCCGTGGAGCGGAACGGGCGTTTCGTCTGCGCATTTCCCGCTATCAGCGCCCCGAGGGTTTGATTGTTGTGGACGAGCGGTTGCACCACCATCGGACCCGTTTCGTTGGGCGAACCCATCATCGCATACAAAAACTGAATTTGCGGGTTCTGATGCTGCTTGTTCACATCCACTTGCCGCATTCGCTCCAGCGCATGTTTCAATGCCGGTTGCTCGCTGATGGGGAAAGTGACCGCATCCCCCTGCCCTTTGCGCCCGGGACTGTGCGACGCCGCCATCCGCAAAACGGTGTGGTTGTCGTCTGCAAAAAGGGCAATCGCCGATTGGTCAACCTTCAATGTCTGCACCACCGCATCCACTGCGCCGGAAAGGACATCCGGCATATTTAATGACGAAGTGATGCTGCCGGCGGCGTGAAACAACTCCGACAATCCCTGCATCTCCTCAACGGTTGTGTCCCGAAGGTTGAGCAATGTTTGGCTGCGCACATCCAAATCTTCAATGAATTCCTGATATACCGCCACCACAAACAGAATATACGCCACAATATCGCCCACGCGCATAAACGTGGCAGTGCTGCCCCTGCCGAGGAAGAGTTCCAGCACGCCCCCCGCGAGCAATATCGCCGCGGCGGCAATGACCAGCGGCTGCACGTGCGCAAAACGCAACACCAGCGAGAGCATCAGCACGGCGGTGGCGAAGATGAACACCAGCATCAAACCGAATTCAATGCCCGGCTGGCGCGTCGCGTCGGTGGCTAACCCCAAACCGAATAGCACCAGTATGGTAATCGCCACCAAGAAGAGGTTGGCAAACAGCCGTTTTTCCCTAAAATAAGGAGAGAAGCCCCACGCTAAAACCGCGACGGAAAAAACATCCATCGTCAATTCAAGCGGCAGCGGCGCAATCAGGGACTGCGAAAAGGTTAGCGCACCAAAGATGAGCCGCAACACACCGGCAATACCAAACGCAACCGCCACCCGTCGCGCGGGCAACGAGAGGCTGCGCCGCCAATGCTGCCACGCCATCGCCACACCGGCTTCAATGGCAAAAAATGTGAAGAGAAAATAGGTTGCTGTAAATTCAGGTGAGTTGAAAATGGTCACAATCTTTGTCCTATGCCTATATTTCGCAGTTGAAAAACGGAATAGACAACCGGAGTTGAATTTATTGGC
>CAZMXX010000075.1:0-12448 GCA_964570315.1 uncultured Anaerolineaceae bacterium
GCTCCCCTTTGAGCCGCTGGTGCAAACGGGCATCACCGGCGCCAGCCCGCACGCTGCCCCCGGCGAGCGGCGACTCGCCCCCGGCGATTTGCTCATCGTTGATTTTGGTGCGCGGGTGCGCGGATACGTCTCCGACATCACCCGCACGTTCGCCGTGGCAGACATCAACCCGGAGGCGGAAAAGATATACCATGCCGTTCTCGCCGCCAACCGGGCGGGGCGAGCGGCTGCCGCGCCCGGCATCCCCGCCGAAGCGGTGGATCATGCCGCCCGCGCCGCCATCGAGCAGGCGGGCTACGGCGCATATTTCACCCATCGCACCGGGCATGGCGTGGGGCTGGACGCGCACGAACCGCCATTCATGGTGGCGGGCGATACCACTGTTTTGCGGGCAGGGATGGCGTTCACCGTGGAGCCGGGCATCTATTTGCCGGGGCTCGGCGGGGTGCGCATTGAAGATGATGTGGTCATCACCGCCGAGGGCGCGCGCAGTTTGACGACCTTCAGCCGGGAATTGACGGTGGTGGGGGCATAAATGGGCAAAAATATCGGCATTTTACATTACCAGCTCGGCGGCACGGATGGTGTGTCGCTGGAAGTGGAAAAGTGGCAGGCGGTGCTGGAAGAAATGGGGCACGCCGTGCATCTGTGCGCGGGCGATTTGGGGCACGCCGCTGGGACACAATTTGACTCCCTGTATCATCACAGCCCGATAGCGGAACAATTATACCGCAACACCTTCGATGCGCTGGAAGATTATCCCACCCCTGCCGCGTATGAAGCCGCGTTGCTGGCAGCCGCCGATGCCGCCGAAGCCGATTTGCGCCGCTTCGTGGAAACCCACCGGATTGATGTTTTGTTGCCGCAAAATGTGTGGTCGGTGGCGATGAACCCCGCCGTGGCGATTGCGCTGGCGCGGGTGGTGCGGGCGTATGAGTTGCCCACCGTTGCTCACCACCATGATTTTTATTGGGAGCGGGGCAGGCAGGCGCGCGGCGTTTCGCTGACCTGCGCTCCCGCGCTCAATTTGGCAGACCGCTATCTCCCCCCGCGTGATGCCCGCATCCGCCATTTGGTCATCAATAGTTTGGCGCAGGGTGATTTGCGGGCGCGCAAAGGGATTGAGGCAACGGTTGTGCCCAATATTTTTGATTTTGATGCGCCGCCGTGGACGGTTGATGCATTCAATAGCGATTTTCGGCGGCAGATTGGGGTGCGGGAAAATGATGTGCTGGTTTTGCAGGCGACGCGCGTTGTGCCGCGTAAGGGGATTGAGTTGGCGGTGGATTTCGTCGCTGCGCTGAACCACCCCGACCGCCGGGCGCAGTTGATGGCGCGCGGGCTGTACGATGGGCGACCGTTCACGGCGGATAGCCGCATTGTGCTGGTGCTGGCGGGCTATCTGCGCGACGACCCGACGGGGGATTATGTGGCGCGTTTGCGGGCGAAGATTGCCGCCGCCCGGGTGGAGGCGCGCTTCATCGGCGATAGGGTGGCGGGCAAACGCGCTCGACGTGACGGGGAGAAAGTTTACTCGCTGTGGGACACGTATGTTTTCGCGGATTTTGTGACCTATCCCAGTTTGTGGGAAGGCTGGGGCAATCAACTTTTGGAAGCGTTGCGGGCAAGTGTGCCCATCGCCCTGTTTGAATACCCCGTTTTTGTGGCGGATATTGCGCCGCGAGGGTTCGAGGTGGTGTCGCTGGGCAAAACCATCATCGGGCGCGATGCGGCGGGGCTGGCGCAGGTTGCCCCGGCGGCGATGGCGCGCGCGGCGGATGAGGCGGTGGTATTGCTCACGGATGGGGCGCGGCGGCAGTCGGTGGTGACGCAGAATTTTCGGCTGGGACGGCAGCATTATTCAATGGATGCCCTGCGCCGGATTGCCGGTTCAATTTTTGGAGAGGAGTGAATGGACGGTCTGTGCCAAATCGGTGGCGGTGAAGGGCTTTGATAAAAATGCCGCGCCGTTATCCAGCAAGCGTTTGTGTTCCAACTCGGCTTCTTTGTAGCCGGAAATGAACAAAATTTTGACTTTCGGGAAAAGTTGGCGAGTGGTAACCGCCAGCTTTTTCCCGTTCATGCCGGGAAGCACCACATCTGTGACGAGCAAATCGGGCGGGGCATCAAGGTCGCGGAACTGGTCGAGCGCTTCCTGCGCGCTCAACGCGCTCATCACGGTGTACCCCAACTCCGCCAGTACGGTTTGCGTAAAATCAAGCACGAATTCGCTATCTTCCACCACCATAATTGTTGCGGCGCCCACAGGTAATTTTTGAGTGTCTTTCATGGGGGGCGCATGGGCAACTTCATGCGTGCGCGGCAGATAGACGAAGAATGTTGTGCCCACGCCCATTTCACTGTGTACCTCAATGTGCCCCTGATTTTGTTTCACGATGCCGTAAATGGTTGCCAAACCCAACCCCGTCCCTTTGCCCACATCTTTGGTGGTGAAAAACGGCTCGAAGATGTGCGCCACGATGTCGTCGGGGATGCCCATGCCCGTGTCGGATACGGTGAGCATCACATATTCACCCGGCGGCACATCCGGCAGACGGTCGGTGAACGATGACGAGAGGAGGACGTTGGCGGTTTCAAGGCACAGGGTGCCGCCGTCCGGCATCGCATCTTGGGCGTTCACCGCCAGGTTGATGAGCACTTGTTCCACCTGTGCCGGGTCCATTTTAATGGGGTAGACATCGGATGTCAACTTGGTTTGAATGGTGATATGCTCGCCGATGACCCGGCGCAGCATTTGTTTCATATCGATGATTTTTTGGTTGATGTTGAGGATTTTGGGGGCGATGAGTTGTTTTCGGCTGAAGGCGAGCAATTGGCGCACCAAATCGGCGGCGCGGTTGCCCGATTCCAGAATCTGCAAAACATATTCGTGCTGAGGTGTGCCGAACGGGGTTCTTTCCAGCAGCAATTCCGAAAATCCGTTGATGGCGGTGAGCATATTGTTGAAATCATGGGCGATGCCCGCCGCCAGTTGTCCCACCGCCTCCATCTTCTGCGATTGCCGCAACCGCTCTTCCAATTCCACTTGCTGGGTGACATCCTGCACCGTGACCACAAAATTGACCGCCTGCTGTTGCTCGTCCCGAATGGGCATAATAGAGACATCCGCGACGAAGGTCGAACCGTCTTTGCGGAAAAAGTCCATCTGCCCCTGCCAGTAGGTTCCGTTGCGCAGCGCCTCGTTGATGTGCTCTAAGGCGTTTTCCGGCGCGAGTGACGTGGGGATGGTGTTCAGCACTTCCGCTTGCTTGTAGCCAAACAGCCGTTCAAAGGCGGCGTTGAGGTAAATGATGCGCCCTTCCGGCGTGGTGATGGCGACGGCTTCACTCGCCTGCTCCATTGCCATACTCAATTGCTGGCGGGTGCGCTCCAATTCCATCCGCGCAATCACCCCCGCCAGTTGGTCGGCAACACGATGCGCCAGCGCCGTGTCGCTGTCGGAATATTCGCGCGGTTGGCGGGTTCCGATGGCGAGGATGCCCAGCAGGCGTGCGCCGTCGGTGATGGGGAGCAACAGCGCGCTGGCGTGCAATTCGGAGGTGTCGAGGTTGGGTAAAACATCGGAAAGGATGTCACTTTTTGAAATATCGGCGATGGGGATGGCGGGTGAGCGTTTCAGGAAATCAATGAATGTTTTGGGGAGGGGTAAGGTTGTCCCCATAGGTATTGCGGTGGGAACTGTATCGGTGCGCTGCGACGCAACCAGCACACCGGAAGTTTCTGCGCGGTCAAGGGTGATGACGCCGCACCAATCCGCGTGGATGGTGGTTGCCAGCTCATAGCTGATGATTTGCAGCGCTTGCATCAGGTTGGATGAAGATGCAGAAACGGCAATGACTTGATTCAGTAGGGAAAGTTCCTGATTTCGGCGGCGCAGGGTGATTTCCGTGCGGCGACGTTCCGCCAAATCCCGTTCAATGGTTTCCAGATGCCGCGCGTTTTCAATGGCGACGGCGATTTGCTGCGCCAGCGTTTCCATCACCATCACCTGATGTTTGCCGAAAGCATTGATGTGCGGGCTTTGAATATCCAGCACGGCTTCCACTATCCCCCCTACAATAATGGGGATGGTCAACTCGGCGCGGGTGATCATCTGCGGGAGTTCCGGCAACGGGTTGTGGTGTGCCGGTTCTTTGGAGATGTCATTTGCCACCAGCGTTTTTTTGTGGCGCGTCACCCAGCCGACCATCCCCTCGGAGAATTTCAGGTGGTGGCCTTTGGGGAAGAGCGCCGCCAATGCGCCCGCGCCGGCGGTCATCATCATAGATTGTTCCGTCTCATTTCGGGTGAAAATCGCCACGTGATGGTAGCCGAATTTGCTGTGTATCAGCGATACGGTGCGTTCAAATAAATTCGAGAGTTTGAGCGTGGCGGCAATTTCACGGCTCACGTCGTTCAGCAACGTCAATTGCGAGAGACGCTCTTCCAGCTTGGCATCGGAGGCGATGCTGGCGGTGATGTCCTGTAAAATCACCAACCCCGCCGGTTTCTGGTGGTAGGTGATGGGGGAACTGACCAGTTCCACGATGATGGGTGTGCCATCAAGTTTGAATAATGTGTTTCTGGCGTGCAGTATCGGCTCGTTGCGCTCATAAAGGGTGATCATCCGCTTACGGGTGGCTTCATGTTGTGTCGGGTCTATAACATCATATAGTGATTTTCCCAAAAAATCAGCATCCGATTCTCCCCCGAGGATGCGGATTGCCGTCGGATTCAGGTATACGAATTTTTCATCGCAATGAATAATGATGGCAACCGGCGCGGATTCCACCAGCGTCCGATAACGCTGTTCACTGGCTTTTAATTGCGCTTCCGTATGTTTGTGCCGGGCAATTTCGGCGTGGAGGGATTGGATGAGGCTGGTGTTTTCCAGCGCGATGCCGATGTGATGGGCAAAGGCTTCGATGGCGGGAATGTCGGCAGGGGTTAAACCCGGGGTGGTGAACGCCAGCATGCCGATGATGCGTTCTTTTTGATAGATGGGGGCATCAATGCTGGGAACATTTTTGAACGGACGGGTAATCACCCCGGAGAATTTTTGGGCTTTGGGGGGCAAATATTGTGCCAGCAGCGGTTGGCTGTCGGCAACGAATGCCGTTTTCCCGGTGCGAATGACCTCCTGCATGGTTGTGGCTTGCGAGAGTTTGAATGCTAGGTTGTTGGCAGAGATATTTAACCGTTGCTCGAATTTGCGGATGGTCGCATTGGAGATGGTGTTGGCGAAAACGGTCGCCGTTGCATCCGGTTCATTGGCATGGAGCGGGTCGTCCAGCAAAATGATGGCGCCCCCCATATTGACGGTGGCTAGTTGCTCTTTAAATATGCGAAAAATATCGTCAACAGTGCGCCCCGATGTCTGTAACGCAATGGCAACGGTATTGAGTGTTTGTAGTAGTTTGATGCTCCATTGACTGTTTTCTTGGTGGCAGTTGGTCATTAGACGCTTCCAATGAGGTCTTGTAGTTGGTGAACTACAATATCATAATACACCATTTTCAGCGTGCGGGCAATCATTTTTTTCAAATGGGAGGGGTGCGAGGGCGGTGCGGTAGGGGCATGGAACACCATGCCCCTGTGCTTTTTGGCAAAAGCTACGCTATGGAGATAACATCGGCGCTGCTGGGGGTCTCTTCAATGATGCCGCTCACCCGGAACAGCACCCGCTCGCAGATATTGGTCACCCGGTCGGCAATGCGTTCTAAATTGTGCCCCACAAACAGCAGATACATCGCGCGGGTGATGGTTTCGGGGTCGTCAATCATGAAGGTCAGCAACTCGCGGAAAATTCGCGTGTACAGCGCGTCCACCTCATCATCCATTTCGATGGTGGTGCGCGCCAGTTCGTCATCGCCCGTATTGAAGGCGTGCATTCCGCGCGTCAGCATATCCTGCGCAATAGCCGCCATTTGGGGCAGGTCAATCAGCGGTTTCAGCGGGGGATGGTTGCCCATCTCCACCGCAATTTTGGCGATACCGGCGGCGTGGTCGCCCATACGTTCCAAATCGGGCGCGATGGTCATCGCGGCGATGATGAACCGCAAATCCCCGGCAACCGGCTGCTGTTTGGCAATCATCGAGAGGCAATCGCCCTCAATTTTGTAGCGCAATTGATTGATGCGGGTATCGTCGGCAATCACCTGCCGCGCCAGTTTTTCATCCCGCTGTTCCAGTGCTTGCATCGCCAGCTTTATGGCATTGTTGACCATGCTGCTCAGACGCAGCAAGCTGTCGTTCAATTTATCCAAATCTTGTTCAAATTCTGCTCGAATGGTGGATGCGGTCATCGCGTACTCCTGTTTTTTGGTGGGTTCCGTTTTTTCAGCGGGCAGTTGGGCTGCCAAATAGCCCAAAACACGGTCGGCAATTTGGTCACGCACCGAGCGGAACGCAGATAGTATTTCCGCCGGTGTGCCGGTTGCTTTGGCAGGGTCTTCAAAACCGATATGTACCCGTTCTCCGGTGGGATTGAGCCAGACCGGACAATCTTCGTCGGCGTCAGCGCACACGGTGATGACGAAATCGAAATCGTAAGTCCGAAATTTATCAACGGATTTTGAGTGATGTTCGCTCAGGTCAATCCCGATGTCTGCCATCGCCCGGATGGCGGCGGGGTGGACATACCCGCCGGGATGCGTGCCGGCGGAAAACGCGCGGAAGTGTTCGCCCATGCGAGCATTGATCAGCCCTTCAGCCATTTGACTGCGGCATGAATTTCCGGTACACAGCACGAGGACGGTTTTGGGGGTGGCGGTTGACATTTTCACTTCCTTTATTTGGCTCCTCTGCAAAAGGGTGATTTTTCACCGCCAAGACATGAAGAGCGCAAAGATTTTAAGGTTTTCAAACAAACATCAAAAATGCTGAGAGGTATCGGATTTTTCATTTGAGACCTTGTTTCCTTAGTTTTCTGGGCGTCTTTGCAGTTTCATTTTTCAACCTTTTTCAGTAGGTTCTCCATTTTAGCGCAAAATTGATTTTACCCAAATCGCCCCGTGATATAATCTTCCGTCCGTTTATCTTTGGGGTTGGTGAAAAGTTCCCCCGTTTCGCCGTATTCCACCAGCGCCCCGGCGCGGTCATCTCTGTCCATCAAAAAATAGGCGGTGAAATCGCTGGCGCGGGCGGCTTGCTGCATGTTATGGGTGACGATGATGATGGTATAGTTTTTCACCAGTTCCCGCATTAAATCTTCAATCTTCAGGGTGGCAATCGGGTCGAGCGCAGAGGCGGGTTCATCCATCAAAATAATCTCCGGTTTGGTGGCAATTGTGCGGGCGATGCACAATCGCTGTTGCTGCCCGCCGGATAAACTTAATCCGCTTTGCTGAAGTTTGTCTTTCACCTCATCCCACAGCGCGGCTTGCCGCAGCGATTGCTCTACCAGCTCATCCATATTCCCCTTGAAACCGTTGATTCTCGCGCCCCACGCCACATTTTCATAAATACTTTTGGGAAACGGATTCGGCTTCTGAAAAACCATGCCGATGCGCCGCCGCACCTGCACCGGGTCAATGTGGGGGGCGTATAAATTTTGCCCGTAAAAACGCACCACCCCTTCGACGCGCGCACCGGGAATCAGGTCGTTCATGCGGTTGATACTGCGCAGCACCGTACTTTTCCCGCAGCCCGACGGACCGATGAAGGCGGTAATTTTCTTGGCGTGAATCTTCAGATTGACGTTTTTTACGGCTTGGAAATCGCCGTAGAAACAATTGACATTCTCCATCTCCACGGCGTAATTGCCGTTTGTTTTATTGAGGTTCATGATAATCTCCTGCTGTATCGGTTGCGCAACAGCACCGCCGAGGCGTTGAGGGTCAGCAGCAACAGCAGTAAAACGATGATGGCGGCGGCGGCGATGTTGCGAAATTCGTCTTGCGGGCGGGCTGTCCACTGGTAAATTTGGATGGGCAGGGTGGTGAATTTTGAAAACGGGCTGTTGGGGTCAACGGTGATGAAGGTGGACGCGCCCACCACCACCAGCGGCGCGGTTTCGCCGAGCGCGCGGGAGATGGCGAGGATGTTGCCCGTCAGAATGCCCGGAATGGCGGCGGGCAGCACGTGATGCCGGATGGTCTGCCAGCGCGTCGCGCCGAGTCCCATGCTCGCCTGTCGCAACGAATTCGGCACGGCGCGGATGGCTTCCTGCGCGTTGATGATGATGATGGGCAGGATGAGCAGCGCCAGCGTCAGCCCCGCCGAAACGATGGTGCGCCCGTTGGCGGTGGTGGGGTCGGCAACCGCGCCGAACATTGTGCCGCTGGTGAAGGCTTCCAGCGCGCGCACAAAAATTGCCAGTCCCAAAATGCCGTAAATGATGGATGGCACACCTGCCAGATTGTTGATATTCGTTTGAATGACGCTGTTGATGCGCCGCCACCACGGGTTGGCGATAGTTGCGGCGTATTCTTCCATGTAGATTGCCGCCCCCACCCCCAGCGGCATCGCCACCAGCAGAGTGATGGCAATGACCCACAGCGAGCCGAACAGCGCGGTGCGCACCCCCGCAAATTCCGGCTTGCTCGATTGTTCGGTGGTCAGGAAACGCCAATTGACCCAGCGCCGAAATTCCAGATGCGCGGTCGGCTCATCCGCCATGAAGGCGGCGATTTGCTCGCGCTCAAAAAATGATTCGGTGAGCGACCAACTTTTGATGATGCGCGGTTTCACCACCCGCTCGATGACCAATTCGTACACATTGTCCCGGCTCCGTTCCACGAAGGGTTGGTCATACTCAAGGCGGCGCATCAACCCTTTGGAGACATTTGCCGCCAGCAGTTCGGTCAGTTGTGCTTTGCTCTGCGCCTCAAGGGGCACGCCGTTGAGCGCCAGCGTATCCGGTTCAACCGTGTTTTGGATGGCGACATAGCCAAATGCGCCGATGACGATGTTGTACAGCAGGGCAATCAGCGCCAAAATGGCGATGATGGTGGCGGCTTGAAACAGCACCCGCCACACGACTCCCACCCGACGGCGGCGGGAGATAAATTGTTGCAGAGATTGCCCCTCAGGGTAGAAAGTTTTCCGGCTCATTCATATTCCTCCCGAAAATGTGTCACCACGCGGCGACTGATGATGTTCAGGGTGAGGGTGATGGCGAACAGCGCCAATCCGATGGCGAAAATGCTGTTGTAATCAATGGAATCGTAGCTCAAATCGCCGCCACTGATGCGCACGATGTGCCCGGTCATCGTTTCGGCGGCGTTGAACGGGTTGAAGGTGAAGTTCGGACCCGCACCGGCGGCAATAGCGACAATCATCGTTTCGCCGATGGCGCGGGAGATTGCCACAATGAACGCCGCCGCAACCCCCGACGTGGCGGCGGGCAGCACCACCCGCATCGCGGTTTCGAGCTTGGTTGCGCCCAGCGCGTATGCCGCTTCCCGCAGGGAACGGGGCACGGCGCTCAGCGCGTCTTCGCTCATCGAACTGACCAGCGGAATGATGAGAATGCCGATGACGATGCCTGCCGAGGCGGTGTTGTAAATTTGTACGGTTTCCGTGCCGAAGAATGTTCGCAGCAGCGGGGTCATAAATGTCAGCGCGAAATAGCCGTACACCACCGTGGGGATGCCCGCCAGCACTTCCAGCATCGGCTTCAGCACGTTTCGCGCCCGTTGCCCCGCATATTCACTGAGGTAGATTGCCACCGCCAGCCCCAACGGCAGCGCGACCAGCATCGCAATGGCGCTGGTCATCAGCGTGGCATTCAATAGCGGCAAAACTCCGAAATTCCCGATTTGAGGTTCCCATTTGATGTTGGTGAAAAATTCGCGCAGGGTGACCCGTTTGCCGGTGAAAATATCGAGCTTGGCGCTGTGACTGACCGCCGCTGTGCCGTTTACCCCGCGCACCACCGTGAGCGAATTTTCCCCGATGGCGCTCACCATCATCTGTTCATCGCCCACGCGGATGATGCGCCCGGCGGCGATGTCGCTGCCTTCGGCGGTGGTGGCAATGGTTGTGTCCGTCGCGGCGATGGGCGCTGCCACCTGCCGGTTGGTGTTCTCCCAGTTGGTGCGCCCGAAGAAGTTCCACGTTTCGGTTCCCAACTCGTACACAATGCCGATGGTCACCAAAACCGAAATTGCCGCCGAGAGAAATAGAAACCCTTGAATGATGGTTTCTCCCCATCGGGGGCGGTGTCGCAGGGACGGGTGGGGCGTTTTCGGAATGCTGACAACGTCTTTTGACGATAAAATTTCTGTGTTGTGCATTGGTTGTTCTCCGTCTGTAACGGGTTTGCTTTTTACAAGCGATAAGAGACCGGAGAATTGGAGGATGTGACCTCTCCAATCTCCAATCTCAAGTTGCAATCGGATGCGGATGGATGCGTTTATTGGTTCAATGCTTTCAGCAGACTGGCTTTTGCCGCGTCGAGCGCGTCGGCGGAAGCGGGGAAGTAGCCCACATCCAAAATTTCATCGTTGACATAGGTGAGGTAGAAGTTGATGAAACTGCCGACTTGCGGTTTTTGTTGGATGATACCGGCATCGGAATAGATGAAGAGCGGGCGTGCCAGCGGATATGAACCGTCTTCGGCAGATTGATTGTTCGGCTCAACCCCTTCGATGGTGATGGCATTGAGTGTATCTTTATTTTCGTTGAAGTAGGCGTAGCCGAAGAAGCCGATAGCGTAGGGGGAACCCTGAACACCCTGCACCAGCACGTTGTCATCTTCCGAGAGTTGGGTGTTGGCGGCGGACAGGATGGGTTTTTCATCTTTGGAGAAGACTTCTTCCACAAAATAATCAAACGTGCCGGAGTCTGTGCCGGGGATGAAGCGTTGGATGGGTTCGTTGGGGAAAGAAGGGTCAACATCCGACCATTTTTCGGCGGTGGAGAAGATTTGCGCCAGTTGTTCGAGGGTGACGCCGGTCAGGAAATCGTTTTTGGTGCTGACCACCACGGCAAGGGCATCGGTGCCGACGCGGAACTGAATGGGGGTGCGCCCGATGGCTTTGCACGATGCGATTTCGGAATCTTTGATGGCACGGGAGGCGTTGGAGATGTCGGTTTCACCGGCGACGCAGAAACGTTCAAAACCGGCGCCGGAGCCGATGGAGTCGATGGTGATGTTTCCGGCATAGCCTTCATCCTGAAAACGTTCTGCCATCCGCTCGGAGAGGGGGAACACTGTGGAACTGCCGGCGGTGATGATGTCGCCGGTGACGCTGATGGGGTCAACTTCGGGCAAGCCGGATGTGGTTGCGGCGGGTGCGGCGGGGGCAGTGGTGGGTTGCTCGGCGACGGCAGTGGCGGGCGCAACGGTGGATTTCGCGGCGGGTGTGGTTTTGGTTGAGCCACAGGCAACGGTCAGCGTGGCAGCTATCAACAGGGTTAACAAAAGAAGCACAGATTTTTTAACGGTCATTGAAAATTCTTCCTCCAATTTTGGGTATGTTTTGTATTCAAAAACCGAGAGTATGATACTTGCGCATTGTAAAGGGTGCTTTAAGCCGTTGTTAAGGCTCTGTTAATGTTCCGTTAAAAAAATTTAACACACCCCGATAAAAAAAGACGGTGGCTTTTGACCACCGTCTTCACCCAATGAGGGAGAGAGGAGAAACGCAAAAAACCGTTATACCGTTTGGTATACGGATTGATGCCGCGGGTGAGACGGGGCGAGCAGGCGGGTTCTGAGGTGTGAAAGTGGCTCTAAAAAACCCCGGTACAAATAGTAGATGCTTTCAAATTTGCTGGCGAGCGTTGGGTTGCGGGTGGTTACAATGAGCGTGGCATTGTAGCTGCGGCTGATTTCGCGCAGAAAATTGAGCGCAAACCGGCTCTCGGCTTCATTCAAATTGGCGGTCGGTTCATCTGCCAGAATGAGCTGGGGCATCGGGGCGATGGCGCGGGCTATTCCGGCGCGGACGGTTTCGGCGGGGCTTAATGCGCGCGGATAGACATTTGCCAGCTCAAAGATACCGAGTTGCCCCAGTACCGCTTTCGCCCGTGCGCGGGAAAGGTTGGTGGGGAATTTCCCCGCCTGCAACAGATTGATTTCCACATTTTCCAGAACGGTCAGTTCCGGGACAAAGCCGATAATTTGCGGCAAATATCCGATGCACTGCGCCATCAGTGCGTTGCGGTGGGCGGCGGGCATCGAATACAGCCCGTGTTCCTTCAAGAATACATGCCCGCTGCGCGGGGGGTGAATGCCTGCCAAAATGTCCAAAAAAGTTGATTTTCCACTAGCGCTCGCGCCGACGATTAGAATTTGTTCGCCCTGTTGCGCATCAAATGCGTCAATGTTCAATACGGGCTTGCTCGCCGATAATTCGCTGTATCGGTGCTGTATATGTGATACGTGCAGTGTCACTGCTTTCCTCCGATGGGGGTTAGTCGTTTTTTCGGTGGTGGTTCAAATTAACTGCCGGAAATCATTCGCCGGTAGGGACAGAGCATTGCTCTGTCCCTACGCAAA
>CAZMXX010000076.1:0-3307 GCA_964570315.1 uncultured Anaerolineaceae bacterium
TAGCTGACCAGCGCCACTTGCTCCACCAAACTTTCCACCCCACCGAGACTCGGCGCGATGAAGGGGATTTCCAGCCGGTCGATGAATGCGCCCGTTCCGGCGAAATCGGTGTCCAGTTCAAAACTGACCACGCCGCCGAAACCCGTCATCTGCGCGGTGGCGATGGCGTGGTCGGGATGGCTGGGCAGGGCGGGATAATACACGTTTTTTATCGCCGGATGCCCTTGCAAAAATTCCGCCAACCGCCGCGCGGTGTCGTTCTGGCGGTGGACTCGCAGTGAAAGGGTTTTCATACCGCGCAGCAGCAGATACGCCGCGTGGGGGTCGCACACCGCGCCGAACACCCCCTGCGCCTGCCGAATGGCGGCAATCAGATATTCCGAGCCGCAGACTGCCCCCGCCATCACATCGTTGTGTCCGCCCAAATATTTTGTGGCGGAATGGATGACCACATCCACCCCGAATTCGAGCGGGCGCTGGTTGATGGGGGTGGCGAAAGTGCTGTCAATCACCGTTTTGATGCCGTGCGGTTTGGCGATGGCGATCAGTTTCTCCAAATCGAGGACGCGCAGGTACGGGTTGGTGGGCGATTCGGAGAAGATGACGGCGGTATTGGGCTGGATGGCGGCTTCCAGCGCGGCGAAATCGCCCATCGGCACACAGGTGGATTCCACGCCGAAACGTTTCAGGTGGCTTTCAATCAATTCCCGCGTGCGCCGGTATGAATCGTCGGTGAAAATAATGTGTTTTCCGGCGGAAAGCAAGGTCATCAGCGTTGAGGTGATGGCAGCCATGCCACTGGAGAAGAGACAGGTGTCCCCTGCGCCTTCCAGCGCGGCGATTTTCTGCTCGGCGGCGTGGACGGTGGGGTTGCCGTAGCGGGCGTATTCGTGCCGCTCGCCCGCTTCGCCCCACAGACGGGCTTCCATGAAGTCGGTCAGGTCGGCGGTGTTCTCGAAGGTGTAGGTGCTGGTCTGGAAAATCGGCGTGGTGAGGGTGTGTTCGGCGTTCACCCGTTTTTCGCCGGCGTATACCGCTTTGGTGGAAATGTTCGTTTCTTTTTTCATCGGTTGCGTCTCCCTGAAAATGAAAAATCCTGCCATCTGAGGGATGAGCAGGAACCGGGTGGAGGCGAAAAAAAGCCTCACACGCTGGTGAGGCTTTGAGAAGTTTGTTGGATACTCCTCTCATCTCTCAGACGCGCGTCTGTCGGAATTGGCACCACTCATCATCAACAGTCAATGTCGATGATAAAGGTTGCCGGGGTTTCATCGTGCCGTTCACTCCACCCCTCTGGATGAGAAATCGTCTTCAATTTTTACTGGAGAAGATGGTAACAGATTTACGGGGAAATGTCAAGTGTCGATTCGGGCAATCGGAGCGTTTCAGCTTGGGGGCAATTTCGGGTGCGTTGACCGAAATCCGCTTTTGCCGTATAATTACATCATCAAATTGCCACCGAATTTAATCTCATAACGCCCCACGCCGCCGCACAATTCACTTATCCGAGAGAACGATTGAAGCGTGACACCATCAAACTACATGTCACTGATATGCATACCGAATTATATACCACCATGTCCACCAAATAACAGCTATGTCATCCTGCGCACCCGTCGCAATTGTTTCATTTGAGACCCTTGCCCACGGTGCGCGTTTTCATATCCCCGATCTTTTTTGCGAAAATCCGCGTCCAATCCGTGCGTATGATTAGCCCAAATTCAGATTGTGGATCGGTTCCCTTATTTTGATGATGCCTCAAGGAGGGCGGAATTATGCGCGCAGTCACTGATAAACTTGGTCGGTTATTGGTCAGTCTTGTTTTCGGGCTGGGGCTGATGGTATTATTTTTGCCGGGGACACTGTCGCCAGTGAAGCCGGTTTACGCCCGGCAAATGGCGACGTTCAATAAGGCGAGCGCGCCCGCCGTCACCACCGTCACCACCGTCACCACCGTCTCCCCGGCGGCGAACAGCCACAGCGCCCCGCTGAGCGCCACCCTGTCCATCACCTTCGGACTCGCCATTCAAGCAAACAGTCTTAGCACCCAAACCGTGGTCGTTCACGGCGGCGGGCACGGACGCATGGACGGCGCGGTCAGCGCTCCCCTCACCAATACCGTCCGCTATACCCCCACCGGCAACTTCTTCCCCGGCGAAGTGGTGCAGACGAGTGTCACCACCGGCGTACTCTCTGCCGGGGGCGCACCCATTGCCCCCTACGTGTGGCAATTCCGGACGGCGGCGGGGGTCGGATCCGCCACCTTCCCCATCAGTGCCACCCTCGGCACGGGTGACAGCAAGGCGGTAGCGTTGGGCGACCTCGACGGCGACGGCGACTTGGACGCCCTCGTCGCCAATTATTATGATGCCTTCAGCGCCGCCAATGGCGCGCAAGAAGTTTGGCTGAACGACGGCACGGGTAACTTCGGCGCGACGGCATACGCTACCTTCGGCGCGGGTAACAGCACCTCGGTGGCGCTGGGCGACCTCGACGGCGATGGTGATTTGGACGCTCTCATCGCCAATGACAACAATCAAGCGCAGGAAGTCTGGCTGAACGACGGCACGGGTAACTTCGGCACGACAGCGTACGCTACCTTTGGCGGAGGTAACTCTCAATCGGTGGCGCTGGGTGATTTGGATGGAGACGGCGATTTGGATGCCCTCATCGCCAATTTCAATGGAGCACAGGAAGTCCGGCTGAATGACGGCACAGGCAACTTCGGTACGGCGGCGTACGCTACCTTCGGCACGGGAGCCGGCATGGCGGCGGCACTGGGCGACCTCGATGGAGACGGCGATTTGGACGCCCTCATCGCCAATTCCGGCGGGCAAGCGCAGGAAGTTTGGCTGAACGACGGCACGGGCAACTTCGGCGCGACGGCATATGCTACCTTCGGCGGGGGCTATAGCGCCTCGGTGGCGCTGGGTGACCTCGACGGCGACGGCGACTTGGACGCCCTCATCGCCAATTACTTCGGCGCACAGGATGTTTGGCTGAACAACGGCACGGGCAACTTCGGCACGACGGCATACGATACCTTCGGCGGGGGCTATAGCAGATCGGCGGCGCTGGGCGACCTCGACGGCGACGGCGATTTGGACGCCCTCATCGCCAATGACGCCAATCAAGCGCAGGAAGTCCGGCTGAACGACGGCACGGGCAACTTCGACGCGGCGGCACACGATACCTTCGGCGGGGGCGACAGCACCTCGGTGGCGCTGGGCGACCTCGACGGCGACGGCGACCTGGACGCCCTCATCGCCAATGACGCCAATCAAGCGCAGGAAGTCCGGCTGAACGA
>CAZMXX010000076.1:3407-12410 GCA_964570315.1 uncultured Anaerolineaceae bacterium
CGGTCCCGAAATGGACGTGCAGGGGAACGGGCAATCCATCCCCGCCGGCGCGACCACCCCCGCCACCGCCAACGGCACCGACTTCGGCACGGTGATGGGAGGTGACGCCATCACCCGCACTTTCACCATCAGCAATGCGGGTAATCTCGACCTGCTCCTGACCGGCTCCCCTGCCGTCACCCTGACCGGCGGCGCGCCTTTCAGCATCACCGCTCAGCCCGCAAGCCCGGTCATCAGCCACAGCACCACCACCTTCGCCATCACCTTTGCGCCCACAATCACCGGTACGTTCACCGATACGGTCACCATCCCCAACAACGATGCCAACGAAAACCCCTACACCTTCGTCATCTCCGGCACGGGAACGCCAATCCGCCGCATCTATCTGCCGCTGGTGCTGAAGCAGTAACGCCGCAACATACGCTTATACACCGTGGGGGCAGAGCGATATTCTGCCCCCACATTAAAATAAGATTAATGGGAACTAGCACCATTCCCCATAAAACCCTCCTTTTTTAGCCCCGATTTTACGCCAAGACCTATATATTTTTTTCCCCATCCATATTAAAATTGAGCTATTCATCTGCGCACATTTCTCATTGGATTATGTTCCGGTCAGACACAAACAATCAAACGTATGCTCTGAAAACGCGGTAGGGATATTCTTTTGGCACATCATCGAGTTTTGGTAATTGCACAGGATTCGCTGTTTCGCAACGGCATCGAAAGTTCTTTGAGCGATCAACCCGATATGACCATCATCGGGGTTATGCCCGCCGATATTGATGTCATCGGCACGAAGATTCAACAGGCAAAACCGTCTGCCATCATCATCGACAGCGCCGACACCGAGGAAAATGCCTCCCTGCTGCTGCATCTGCTCAATATGTATCCGTCCATCCGCCTGATTGGTTTGAGCCTTGCCACCAACCGCATCAGCGTTTACAGCAAGCATGAAGTGTGCATCACGGCAATCAGCGATTTGGTCACTGCCATTACAAACGAGGCGTAAATGTTTCAGATAGTTGTTCACCCCCGCCACCTGAAAACAGGGGGAAACAATCGAACATCATTCACAAAGGAGCGAACCTATGAAAAATCACCTTCTTAATGTCGTTGTGCTGGTCGGTATCGTCACAGCGGCAACCCTTGCCCTGCTCAAGAATATTCCCCTCGCGCCGGTGCAAGCCAGCGCGGAAGGGGCGGTCACCGATTGGCTGTTCGGTTTGCACATCAACGTCATCGCATTTTTATTTGCGCTGATTATGGTGTTTATGCTGTACAGCGTTTTCGTTTTCCGCCGCGAGCCAGGGTCGCTGGAAACCGGCGAATATTTCCACGGGAATACCCCGCTGGAAATCGTGTGGACGATTGCCCCCTTAATCACGGTGCTGTACTTCGGTTATTTGGGAGCAGTTACCCTGAAAGACATCACCGCTCCCCGACAAAATGAGATGGTGGTGAACGTCACCGGCTCGCAATGGGCGTGGAAATTTGAGTACCCCGACACCGGGCTGACCTCGAACACGCTGGTTCTGCCCGTCGGGCGGACGGTCAAACTGGAAATGACATCGTTGGACGTGATTCATTCGTTTTGGGTGCCGGAATTTCGGGTGAAGCAGGATTTGCTCCCCGGCGTGACCAAAACGCTGCGGGTGACCCCCACCCTGCCGGGGGAATACAAATTGCGCTGCGCGGAAATATGCGGACGCGACCACGCCTACATGGTTGCGCCGGTGCAGGTGCTCTCCGAAAGTGCGTATGAGGCATGGGTGAGTTCGCAGGTCTCGCAGGCGCAGGCGGCTGAATCCGCACCGCCGGCGGAACGCGGCAAGACGCTGTCGCAGGTGCAGGGTTGTCTGGCGTGCCATTCCGCGGACGGTTCGCCGGGGAATGGTCCCACATGGGCGGGGCTGTACGGGGAAACGGTCTCGCTGGCGGACGGCACAACGGTTACGGCGGATGACGCTTATCTGAAAACCGCCATTGTTGACCCCGGCGCGCAAATTGTGGAAGGCTTCCCGAATATTATGCCGCCAACCTACGGCGATGTGCTGTCGGAAGAACAGATTGCGGACATCATTGCCTACATCAAAAGTTTGAACGAATAAAACAACCGGACACTATCACACCGAATTGGAGGATTGTCTATGAAAACATTTTTCTCTCTGGGACTCATCCGAGGCATTGCGAGCCAATTAATCGCCACAGCCATCGGAATGGGAATCACCGTCGCCGTGCGGGTGGCAATGGGTTTGCCCGCATGGAAAGCGGAACCCGCCGCCGTCGTGGGCGCATTGTTCGGCGCAATCGGGTTCATGCTCGGCGTGGGCGCGCTGACGGACTGGCTTAAATGGATGAAGGGGGAAGAAACTCCGATGCATCATGGTCCCCCCAAAGATAAACCGGCATGGACACGATATTTCGCCGTCGATTACAACCACAAAATCATCGGCGTGCAATACACCGTCACCGGCATTGCCCTCATCGGCATTGCGGGGTCGCTGGCAATGATTTTCCGCCTCGAACTGTCTGCTCCGGGATTGCAATTCCTCACCGCAGACACGTACAACACGTTTATGAGTGCCCACGGCATCGTGATGATTGGCGGCATTCTGTTGGGCGTCGGCGGCGCGATGAACTATCTGGTTCCGCTGCTGATTGGCGCGTCAGATATGGCGTTCCCGCGCTTGAATGCGTTCGGGTTCTGGATTACCGTTCCGGCGGCACTGCTGATTGTAGCCGGTATGGTTTTCGGCGGCTGGGATACCGGCTGGACGGGCTACCCGCCCCTCAGCGCCCGCGCCCCGTTGGGCATTCAGTTGTTTTTCCTCGGCGTGTATTTCATCGGGCTGTCGTCCATTTTGGGGGCGTTGAACCTGCTGGTGACGGTTGCCCGCATGCGCGCGCCCGGTATGACCCTGTTCAGAATGCCGATTTTCGTGTGGGCATCGGTTGCCACATCGCTCATCGCGCTCACCGCCACCCAGCTCATCGCCCTGTCATTCCTGATGGTGCTGGTGCAGCGTCTGCTCGGCATGGGTTTCTTCGACCCGAATCTAACGCCGGAAGCCGTGGCGATGGGCGCACCGCCGGGAAATCCGCTTTTGTTCCAACATTTGTTCTGGTTTTACTCGCATCCGGCGGTTTACGTCTTCATTCTGCCGGGATTGGGCATCATCAGCGAATTGCTGCCCGTCTTCGCCCGCAAACCGCTGTTCGGCTATAAATGGATTGCGATGTCGAGTTTGACCATCGCGCTGGTGGGTTTTCTGGTTTGGGCGCACCACATGTTCACTGCCGGGATGGAAGAATATCTCCGCCTGCCGTTCTCCTACACCACGCTCTTGGTCGCCGTTCCCACCGGCGTGAAGTTCTTCAGTTGGGTCGCCACCCTGTGGAAGGGGCGCATTTCGCTGGAAACGCCGATGCTCTTCGTTTTGGGGGCAATCTCCGTTTTCCTGATTGGCGGCTTGACCGGACCGCCCAACGGAACGGTCACCACCGACCTGCAACTGCATGACACCTACTGGATTGTGGGACACTTCCACGCCACCATGTTCGGCGGGTTCGTCTTCCCGTTTTTCGCCGCAATTTACTACTGGTATCCCAAAGTCACCGGGCGAATGTTCAGCGAATCGCTGGGGAAAATACACTTCTGGCTGATGACACCTTCCTTCTGGGTGATGAGTCTGGTGCAGCAGCAAATCGGGCTGATGGGTATGCGCCGCCGGATTGCCGATTACGACCCCGCATTGGGGATTCAGTCGCAACAAATTGCCATCACCATTGCCGGTTATATCATCTTCGCCTCTGTGCTGGTGATGATTTACAACTTGGTGTACAGCTACCGGCACGGAAAAATCGCCGTCGCCAATCCGTGGAATTCCCGTTCGCCGGAGTTCCAAATTCCGTCACCCATCCCCGAACACAGCTACGAGCAGCCGTTCTTGGTTACGGGCGAACCGTATGATTACGGGCTGGAAGGTTCCGTCTACATAAGTATAAAACCTGATATTGCCAACGCCCCCGTGGCGGCAAAATAGGGAGGAGTGAAAATATGACACGTCAAGAAAAGAAAGCGGCGGCTTTCCGACAAGGGGTAATCGTGCTGATTGTACTCGCAGCGTTGACTGCGGGAGAATTCTTCGTTGCCCAAAGCTTAAATGGTCCCGTGGCGATATTGTTCATCTTCGCCATCTTTAAAGCCGCGCCGATTATGCAATACTTTATGCATATGTCCAGCCTGTGGTCAGAAGAGGAGGGTCACTAATGAGCGCCATCACCACAAGTTTGGCGGAATACCGCCATCAATTAAAAAGCAATCGGTGGGGATTATGGCTGTTTTTCCTCTCGGAAGCGTTCATGTTCGGCGGATTGCTCACCTCGCGGTTTTACCTGTGGGGAGACACCCGTCCGCCGCTCGACCAGAATCTCGGATTCATCGTCACCGGCGTTTTGTTGCTGAGCAGCTTTTTCATGAACCGCGCAGAAACCGCCATCGCCCATGATGACCGCAAGAATTTCCAGCTCAATCTGATTATCACCGCCGTGCTGGGCGTCGCCTTTTTGGTCGGCGTGGTGGGGTTTGAGTGGCAGGGCGAAGTCCGCCCCACCGACGGCGCATACGGCGCGGTGCTGTACGGGATGACCGGCATGCACGCCCTCCACGTGCTCAGCGGGCTAATCTTCATCATGATTGTCTTCTTCAACGGTCGGAAGGGGCATTATTCCGCAGAACGCCATTGGGGCGTAGAAGCCTGCGCCGTTTGGTGGCATTATGTTGATTTGGTGTGGGTTTTCTTCTACCCCGCGCTGTATCTGATGGGCACGGTCATCCATCCGTAGCGTCAAACGCCCGCAGATGGAAGCAAGCATATAACACGGAAAAAGCCCGGTGAAATTGCCGGGTCTTTTTCTGCACCGTTTTTTATGGCATAATGATGGACAAATTTTCGGAAACCGATACAATACCCGATATGACACACATCACAATCATCACTATCACCGAAAGGGAAAACCGATGAACCCGGTAACGCGCGCAATTTTACAATCGTGGGACGTGCGGCTCGATGTCTCGCTGATTTTGGTGGTGCTGGGAACGCTGTATGTGCTCGGCTGGCGCACGCTGCGGCGAACGGAAAAGTACCCCGGTATTCTGGCAAGCGGCTGGAAATTGACCGCCTATCTCGCCGGGTTGGGGTTGGTCGCGCTGGCGCTGATGTCGCCCATTGACACGCTGGGAGGGCAATTATTCATCTTCCATATGGTGCAACATCTGCTGTTGATTATGATTGTCGCGCCGTTGCTCCTGCTGGGAAATCCCTTCCCCTTCGTGTTGTGGGGGCTGCCCCGCCCCATCCGCCAGCCGATTGGGCGGCTCTTCCGCCGCAAATCGGCGTTCCGGCAACTGCTCACCACCGCCACCAATCCGGGCATCAGTTGGCTCATTTTCACCGCTTTTTACGTCGGCTGGCACGACCCGAACCTGTATAACGCCGCCCTCCGCAGCGATGCCGTCCACGATTTCGAGCATCTTTCCTTTTTGCTCAGCGCGATTCTGTTCTGGTGGCACATCATCCCCGCCGCCCCCTACCTGCGCCAACCCATGCCGATTTTCATCCGCTTGGGGTATCTGCTGGCGGCAGTTGTCCCGAATATGGCAACCGGCGCATCCATCGCTTTTGCGTCTGAACCGATATACACCTATTATACCGCCATCCCCCGCGTGATGGGCTTCACCGTGATGCAAGACCAGATGGTGGGGGGCATCATTATGTGGGTTCCCGGCAGTATGATGTATATTGTCGCCGCCATTATTGTGGTGATAGTTCACTTCAACAAACAGAAAACAACATCGCTGGAAGGGATACCGTCCCGCTACCGAAATTATGAGTATTGAAATGACCACCTTCCGCCGCAACCTGCTTTTTGTGCTGATGGGACTCGCCCTTGCCCTGCTGCCGACCATCGTCCGGGCGCATGGCAGCGGCGGAACCCTGCAAATGAACATCGTTCCGGCGGGACCGTACCAAATTTCCCTGTGGACTGAACCCGTCCCGCTCACCGTGGGCAACATCCATTTCAACATCGCCGTCACCACCCCACCCACCGATACCACGCTGAACGAAGCGGGCGCGCCGGTGCTGAATGCCGATGTCACCGTGACCTTGACGCCCATCGGGGGCAACGGCGAAAGCCGCACGCTGACAGCAACGCATGAGGGCGCGGTGAGCAAAATTTTCTACAACACCGACACCGACATCACCACCCCCGGCGACTGGCGCATCACCGTGACGGTCAGCACGGCGGCGGGGCGTGGCTCAGCCGAAACCATCGTCACCATTGCCGAAGCCTCCGCCCGGCAACCCCGCTGGTTGTGGTACGGCGCGGGCGCGGCGGTGGCGCTCACGGTGGGGCTGTTTCTGTTTCGGCAATCACACCCGAACACATCGCCGGAAAATTAACCTCGCCAACCCAACGCAGGAGGAAGTGCCATGACATCATCCACTGAAAAACGCACCAAAATTGTTGCCACCCTGGGACCCGCCAGCGCCCACCCCGACGTGTTCCGCGAAATGGTGCGCGCCGGTGTGAACGCCGTGCGGCTCAATTTTTCACACGGCGACCAAAACAGCCACGCCGAAACCATCGCCATGGTGCGCGAAATTTCCGCCGAATTGGGACAAGCCATCCCCATCATCGGCGACCTGCGCGGACCGCACATCCGCGTGGGCGATATGGACGGCGGGCAGGTGCGGCTGGAGAGCGGGCAAACGTTCACCCTCACGCCGGAACCCGTTTTGGGCACAACGGAACACGCCAGCATCAGCTTTCCGCAATTGGCAAATGACGTGAAACCCGGCACGCAACTGCTCATTGATGACGGCAACATCCAAATGCGCGTGACCCGCGTCCGCAACGACGGGCGCATCGAAGGCATCATCGAACATGGGGCGACGCTGTCGAGCCGCCGGGGGGTCAATGTGCCGGGTGTCCACCTCAGCTTGCCGCCGCTCACCCGAAAAGATTTGCAGGATATTGATTTCGCGGTGGCGCAAGAACTCGATTATCTGGCGCTCTCTTTCGTGCAATCCGCCAACGATATTCAAACGCTGAAAACGCTGCTGGCGGCGAAAAACAGTGACATCGCTGTGATTGCCAAAATTGAAATGAGCGGGGCGCTGGCGGATATGAAAAACATCGTCCTGCAAGCGGACGCGGTGATGGTGGCGCGGGGCGATTTGGCGCTGGAGATGAGTTTCAAAGAAGTGCCCATCGCCCAAAAGCAGATTATTGCCATATGCCGCAAACACGCCGTGCCGGTCATCACCGCCACCCAAATGCTGGAAAGCATGGTTTCCGCCAACAAGCCCACCCGCGCCGAAGTCACCGACGTCGCCAACGCCATCTTCGACGGCACGGACGCGGTCATGCTCTCCGGCGAAACCGCCATCGGGCAATATCCCGTCGAAACCGTCACCACGATGAGCCGCGTTGCCGCCCGCGCCGAAGCCGCTTGGCGGAATGGCGAAGTCCCCCGCCCGCCGGAATTGACCCCCGGACGGAATATCGAGCAGATTATTTCCTATTACAGCGCCATCACCCCCAAATATTTGGACATCGCCGCCATTGTGACCTATACCCGCACGGGAAGTACCGCAGTGCGCATCAGCCGTTTTCGCCCCGACCCGCCCATTTTGGCACTGACGCACAACCCGCGTACCTGTCACCGGCTGGGGCTGTGCTGGGGCGTGCGGGCGGAAATCATCCCCGATATTGGCGCGGAAACCATCATGGCGGATGTCGCCTGCGCCCACGCCCAACGGTGCGGGCTGGCAGAACCGGGTGATTTCATCGTGGTGACGGCGGGCAATCCCGCCGGACCGCCCGGCAACACCAATCTGGTGGCGATTGAGCAGGCATCATAACACAGGAAAACCGATGAACCCGAATACCCGAAACACCTTTTTCATTATTCTGGCGGCGGCGGTGACAGCCATCGTGCTGCCGCTCATTCCCATCGTCAATCTGCTGGATTATCCTTTTCGGCTGTTGCTGACCATTGTGCATGAGTTGGGGCACGGCGTCGCGGCGCTCATCACGGGCGGAGGGTTTCGCAATTTCGTCATTTCGCCCGACGGTTCCGGGGTGGCATACACCGCCGGAGGCTGGCGGCTGGTCATCATTCCGGCGGGGTATTTGGGAGTGGCAATTTTCAGCGCGGTACTCTTTCGGCTGGGCGGCAATCTGCAAGCGAGCCGCCGGGCGCTGGGCATCATCGGCGTGGCAATGATTGCGCTGTCGCTGATTTTCGGGCGACCCGGCGCATTCAACATTCAAGCCATCGTCAGCAGTGTTTTGGGGATGGTCTTCGGGGTCATTTTCGGCGCGTTGTTTTTGAAAATCGCCCTGCAAGCCAACGCGAACATCATCACTTTTTTCATCCACTTCATCGCCGTCAAAGCGGGACTGACCGCCTTCAGCGACATCTTCATCGTGATTGGTCTCGCGGGGCAACCCGGCGTCCGCACCGACGCGCAATCGCTGGCGGAACTGACGCACATCCCCGCCATCATCTGGGGCGGGGTGTGGGTAATTTTCGCCGCGGCGGTCATCGGCGCGGCAGTGTGGCAACGGGGCAAAAACGGATTCACAAAAGTGCAGCAATCCGGGTGAACGTCGGTTTCAGGGCGGGATAGAGCGCCCGATACAGCGGGTATAGTTCATCATATCCCCCCGCCGCCGCTGTTGGCACAGTGGTATCGGTGACGCGCACCACCGCCGCACACGCCGAAACACCATCCCCATACACCCCCACCCCGACCGCCGCCCGCAGTGCCGCGCCAAACGCCGCGCCTTCGCTGGTGTTGACCGATCCCACTTCGGCGTTGCGCACGTCCGCCAGAATTTGCCGCCGGCGCCGGATTCTTCCACCCCCGCCGCAACTCCTCCGCTGCGACATGTCATCCTCTCCCCCCACACCTCTTAACCACACACATC
>CAZMXX010000077.1:0-12409 GCA_964570315.1 uncultured Anaerolineaceae bacterium
TCGCAACACCGGCTTGTACGGCACTTCAATGGAACCATACTCGCGGTTCAAATCCAAGCGGGAGACGAAAATTTCATCAAGCGCCAGCGTGGTCGCTTCCCGAAAATAGTAGCGGTCGGACTTATCTTGCAAGTCTGCCTCGGGGATGATGAACGGCGTTTCACCGTCGGAATCGACGCGCACAAATTCCTGTCCGGTTTCCGTCAGATAACGAATTTGATAATAGATGCCCCGATGCCGCGAGAATGCCATAAAATCGGAGGCTACCGCCGCGCGGCTTTGGGCAATTTTGGCTTGATCGCCTGCCGCACGGGCGGCAATCAGCGCGTTCAGCGAAGTGGTGTCACTAAAAAACAGGATGTCATCCCTGGCGGTGGACAGAAAATTGTTGATGTGCGCGGCTTGTTGTGACGTCTCGCGGCGAGCGTTGTCGAGCGCTTTTTCCTGCAAAATCCGACTAGTTATCCAGTTACCATACAACGCCGTCCCCACCAAAGGGAACAGCACCACAATGACGGTCGCCAACAATAATTTATTTTGGATGCGGTCAAAAAATTTCATCCGACTGGGGTTCACCTTGCTTTAATATTTTGCACATTGCTTCAACCGTACTATATCACATTTCGCACGCGATTTAAAAAACAAAAAAGCCTGCGTTTTGCGGGCTTTTTTGGTGTGGCGACGGGTGGATTTGAACCACCGACCCAGGGTTTATGAGTCCCTTGCTCTACCACTGAGCTACGTCGCCGAAAGACGGGCTGTACTATACACAGAATCGCCGTTTTTGGCAAAATTTACGCCAATATTTTTGTTTTGTAAAACAGCTTACGGTTTTCAACAAACATCTGCGTTACAATGGTTTCAATCAAAATCGGAGAATTCTGTTATGTTCAAAAATCGGTATATGCAATTGAAACGATTTTTCATCACCGCCATCGGCGCGACGATTCTTCTTTCTGCCTGTACAACCACCCCTGCACCGTCCGGCGCAACCGCACCGACCCCCTCGCCTATCGCCAAACGGCTGCCGGAAGCCGCCCCAACGCCATCGGGGAGGAATTTGCAACCGCAACTGGAGAACATCACCGTGGATTTGGACGAGGTGGTGGCATTGCTCCCCCCCGATGCCATTCCCGCCATTCTGCCGGATGAAGTTCCCCGCATTATGGTTTCGGCGGCGGAAGCCGACGCGGGCGGCATGGCAGCCGATACCCGCGTGCTGGGCATCAGCATCAACGGCGAAAGCCGCGCCTATCCCATCCCCTTTATGAGCCGGCATGAAATTGTGAACGATGTAGTGGGCGGCAAATCCATTGCCGCCACATGGTGACCCCTCTGCTACACCGGCATCGTGTATGACCGGGAAATCACCCCCAATCAGGTACTCACCTTCGGCGTGTCGGGGATGCTGTACCGCAACGGGTTAATCATGTACGACCATCAAACAAACAGTTTGTGGAGTCAGGTCTTCGGAAAAGCTATCAGCGGCGATTACGCCACCACGCAGTTGACCTTCATCCCGGCGATGCACACCGACTGGCAAACATGGAAATCGTTGCACCCCGATACACTGGTGGTCAAACCCGGTTTGTACGGCAACGACCCCTACGCCAGTTATTACGCCAGCGCGGCGGAAGGTGTGCTGGGACAAGGTGCGTTCGGCGGCGGGCTGGCGCGCGGCAGCGATATTCACCCGAAAGAATATGTCATCGGCGTGCGGCTGAATGGCGAGGAAAAAGCCTATCCCTTCTCCGTTTTGCAAAAAGAACCCATCATCAACGACACCGTCGGCGGCGTGCCCATTGGTATTTTCTTCGACAAAGAAACACTTTCCGGCACTGTCTTCGACCGCCGTACCGCCGATGGCACGGCGCTGACCTTCGCGGCAGCCGCAGACGGGACACTCGTCACCGATGCCGAAACGGGCAGCGAATGGAATCCCCTCACCGGCGTGGCGGCAACCGGCGAACTGGCGGCAACGTCGCTGGCGGCAGTGCCCATCACCTACGCCTTCTATTTCGGCTGGATAGATTACCACCCCGACAGCGCGATATATTCCCTCACCCCGGAGACGCCGTAATCCCCAAAAAAATAAATCTCAAACCATTGAGAAATTTGCCGCAATGCCCCCGGCAAAATTTGCAAAGAAATTAAATCGGGCGCATAATTGAGAAAATTTTCCTTTGAACCCGCACTGGCGGGCGACAAATACCAAGCTGCTTTTGTAGTTTTACGAGGAGGTAAAACAATGGCTGTAAAACTTGTTGCAAAACCCGGTGAAGTTGAATTCCCCAAAGGGATGGAAGGGATTATTGCCTCAGAAAGCAGGAAAAGTTATGTGAACGGGCTGGAAGGCAAGCTCTATTATGAAGGCATCAAAATCGAAGACCTTGCCGAAAATTCCACGTTTGAAGAAACTTTTTTCCTGCTGCTGTATGACCGACTGCCCACCGCCGATGAGCTGGAAGTGCTGCGCCGCCGCATGGTGCAATACCGAACGCTGCCCACTGAAGTATACAACCTGATTGAAACCGTCTCTGCCGGTTATCTGGCGCAACCGATGGCGGTGATGCGCACCGCCGTCTCGATGACCTCGCTGTTCGACGAAGCCGCCGAAGAAGAAACCGAACTCGCCTACGAGCGCGAAGCCATCAAAATCACATCGCGTATGGCAACCATCGTCGCCGCGATTGACCGCGTGCGCCGTGGATTGCCCATTCTGCAACCCCGCGCCGACCTGAGCCACGCCGCCAACTTCCTGTATATGATGACCGGCGAAGAACCTGACCCCTTCTACGCCAAAGTGATGGATGTCATTCTGATTACCCATGCCGACCACGGTTGCAACGCATCCACCTTCACCACCATCGTGGTTGCCTCCACTTTGGCGGATATGTATTCCGCCGTCGTGGGCGGCATCAGCTCGCTGAAAGGGCAACTGCACGGCGGCGCCAATCAACGGGTGATGAAAATGCTCAACGAAATCGGCTCGGTTGAGAATGCCATTCCGTGGCTGGAAGATGCCGTTGCCAAACGGAAAAAAATCATGGGCTTCGGACACCGCGTTTACAAAGCAATGGATCCTCGCGCCGTCATTTTGCACGAATATGCCAAAGAAGTGACCAAACGCGCCGGGACAGAACGATACCTGCAAATGGCGGAAGTCATCGAAAAATTTATGATTGAAAAACTGGGTCGAAAAGGCATCTGGCCCAACGTAGACTTCTTCTCCGGCGTGGTGATGAGTTCGATGGGCATTGACAGCGACCTGTTCACCCCCATCTTCGCCGTCAGTCGCGTTGCCGGTTGGACATCCCACATTCTGGAACAACGCGCCAACAATCGCATCTATCGCCCGCGATTTGTGTACGTGGGTCCTGCCACTCAAGAATATGTGCCGATGGATAAACGTTAATCATCCATAGCCGCCCGACATCACGCACCTCCGGAGATTCATATTCGCCGGGGGTGCTTGCTTTTTAAGCCAAATCGGGTACGATATATACCATATTTTCGCCCAAACCCGGATATATCCACCTGAATAACAAAAGGAGATACTGATGACCAATTCTCTAACTATCACCGACAATCGCACGGGAAAAACCTACGAAATCCCGGTTGAAAATGACAGCATCCGCGCGATTGACCTGCGACAGATCAAAGTGAACGATGACGACTTCGGCATGTTGAGCTACGACCCCGCATATTTAAATACCGCCTCATGTAAAAGTACCATCACCTATATTGACGGGGGAAAAGGCATTCTGCGCTATCGCGGCTACCCCATCGAACAACTGGCAGAAAAAAGCACTTTCCTGGAAGTGGCGTATCTGATTATCTACGGGTACTTGCCCTCCGCCGACGAGCTGGCACACTGGGAAGAACGCATCATGCATCACACCTACATCCACGAAAACCTTTCGCGGTTGATGCGCACCTTCCGCTACGATGCCCACCCGATGGGCATGCTCATCAGCACCCTGGCGGCGGCGGGAACCTTCCACCCGGAAGCCCGTGAAGTTGACGACCCCACCGTTCAGCAAAAACAAGTCTATCGCATTTTGGGGAAACTGCCCACCATCGCCGCTTTTTCATACCGCATCCGCATCGGGCGCCCCTTCAACTACCCCGACAGCACCCTCGGATACACCGGCAACTTCCTTTACATGCTTGACTATATGAACGAGCGCAATTATGAAGTGAACCCGGTGCTGGCGCGCGCGCTGGACATCCTGTTCATTCTGCACGCCGACCATGAGCAAAATTGCTCCACCTCCACCATGCGTTCCGTCGGCTCCAGCCGGGTTGACCCCTTCAGTGCGATGGCGGCAGCGGCGGCAGCCCTGTACGGACCTCTCCACGGCGGCGCAAATGAAGCCGTCCTGCGCATGCTCAACGAAATTGGCGATGTGAAAAACATTCCGGCATACATTGAGCGCGTGAAAAAAGGAGAAATGCGCTTGATGGGTTTCGGGCATCGGGTGTACAAAAATTACGACCCGCGCGCGAAAATCATCAAAAACGTGGCGAAAGAAGTGTTTGAAGTCACCGGCTCCAACCCGTTGATTGACATTGCGCTGGAATTGGAACACATCGCCCTGAACGATGACTATTTTGTGAAACGCAAATTGTATCCCAACGTTGATTTTTACAGCGGCATCATCTATCAGGCAATGGGCTTCCCCGTGGCGATGTTCCCCGTGCTGTTTGCCCTGCCTCGCGCCGCCGGATGGCTGGCACAATGGCTGGAAATGATCAACGACCCCGAGCAACGCATCTCCCGCCCGCGCCAAATCTATCTTGGCGAAAACCAGCGCGATTACGTGCCGATGGACAAACGGTAACGGTTTTCAGCCGTCGGCGTATGATTTTCGGCGGTCAGCCAGCAGCTTTTAAATTTGGCTGCGTCGCACCCTATCATCTAAAACCATCGGGGCGACCCTTGTGGTCGCCCTGATACGTAATCAACCTGTCAGCAAACCGGATTTTCAGAGGAGAATCAATGACCGGGGAACTCATCGGCAAACAAATACCCGTGCTGGATAAAGGGTATGTTCAACTGTTGGATTTTATGCCGCACCCGTCCACCGGCGTGAGCGGCGATTTGGCAATTGTGAACGCCGCGCGCGTCTCTTTCATGGGCGAAAGCAAAGGGGAAGAACGCGACAAAAAACTTCTGTTTTACCTGTTGCAGCATCGCCACACCAGCCCCTTCGAGCAGGTGGAATTCAAATTCCGCGTGCGTGCGCCGGTGGTGACATGGTGGCAGTGGGTGCGCCATCGCACCTGGAATTTCAACGCTCAATCGGGACGCTACACCCCGTTTCAGGAAAACGATTTTTACGAACCGGACATTTGGCGCAAACAAGCCGCCAACAACAAACAAGCCAGCGAAGGGGAACTCTCCCCGCCGGAAGCGGATAAACTCTCGACGCTACTCACCGAGCATTACGAGCGCGGTTTTGAACTGTATCAAAAAGCGTTGGGGATGGGCGTCGCCAGAGAACAGGCGCGGATTTTTCTTTCCGGCTTTGCGGTTTATTACACTTGGGTGGCAAAAATTGACGCGCACAACCTGATGCACTTCCTTTCGCTGCGCATGCCGTCGGAGGCGCAATACGAAATTCGGGTGTACGCTCAAACAATTTTCGAGGAATTTTTCAAGCCGCTCATGCCGTGGACGGCAGAAGCATTTGAGAAATACGTGCTGAAAAAGTAATTCATTCGCCGCCCGGCATATGCCACAACGCCGACATCACCGCCGTGGCTTTGCCCTGTAAAAAAATATCGGTGATGCGGGGGGTGTACGCCGACGGTTCAACATTCACTTCGATGATGGTGGCTCCGCGCCGTTTGGCTTCGGGGGGCAGCAGCGAGGCGGGTGCAACTTCGCCGGTTGTCCCCACCACAAGCCACACATCGGCGGCGCGGGTTTCTGCCAATGCTTCCCGTTGCGCCCGCAGGGGAATCGCTTCGTCGAAAAAGACGAAATCAGGCTTTAAAATGCCGTCGCACGCTGAACAGCGGGGCGGCATTTTTTTGAACAAGTCGGGGGTGTAGGGTACAGTTGTGCCACAATCGAGGCAGGTGAGCCGGTGGCTGGTTCCGTGATATTCCGTCACCGCCCGACTGCCCGCCGCCTGATGGAGGTTGTCGATATTCTGGGTGATGACGCGCCCCAGCATCCCCGCCATTTCCATCTGCGCCAGTGTTGTGTGCGCGGCATTCGGTTTTGCCCGCCCGAAATAATCGTAAAAAATCTCTTTGATGGTCACCCATGCTTTTTCCGGGTACTGCGAAAAATAGCGGATGTCCAGAATGATGGGGTCGTATCGCGCCCACAAACCGTCGGGACCGCGAAACGACGGGATGCCGCTTTCCACTGAAATGCCCGCGCCGGTGAACGCCACCACCCGCCGCGCCGATTGAATCGCCGCTACGGCGCGCTGCAACCGGTCAGCGTCCATTGGTCGGCGCTCCGCCGGTGGCATAAACCACCGCCACTTCATCGCAAGCGTGGAATTTGGGACAGAAAACGCAATCTTTCATCACTTTGCGGGGAAGTTTTTCCTTGTCCGTCAGCGAAAAACCCAGCTTCAAAAAGAATCCCGCTTGCCGGGTCAGCGCGAAAACGGTTGGCACAGCCAATTCGGTTGCCTGCACCAGCAATGCCGATACAATTTTGCGCCCGATGCCGTACCCGTGCCACGCCGGGTCAACCACCAGCGAGCGCACTTCCGCCAAATCGCCCCACAGCACCAACAGCGCGCCCATCCCCACGATGCGCCCGTCCGCCTCTGCCACCACCCATTCCCGAATGGATTGGTAGACATCGGCTTTCATGCGCGGCAGAATTTCCGCTTGCCGGGCGTAATCGTTCAGCAATGGCATCATGCGCGGCACATCGGTCAATTTTGCCGGGCGGATGGTGAGTTTCAGGTTCAAAGTTTTTGGTTTCACGTTCAAAGTTCAAAGGTTGCAAACGTAATTCGTGTTTCGACAAATCACACATCACAATAGCAACCGCTAATCTCCAATTAACCAACCTCTGCCAATGCCAGCGACAGTTTTTCCGTCAACACGTCAATTTCCGCTTCAGAAATGACCAGCGGCGGCAACAACCGCACCACATTCGCCCCCGCCGATAGAATCAGCAAGCCATGTTCCTGCGCAGCCGCAACGATATTCGCGGCGGGAACCGCGGTGAGCAAGCCCCACATCATCCCCCGCCCGCGCACGCCGGTCACAATGGGATGATGTTTCGCCAACCAGCGGAGTTTCCGCTCCAAATAATCGCCCCGATGGCGCACGTCCGCCAAAAATTCAGCCCGGCTCAGGGTGGAGAAAACCGCTCGCGCCACCCGACTCACAAAGGGTCCCCCGGCAAACGTGCTGCCGTGGTCGCCGGGTTGGATGGCATCCGCCACCGCCTGCGTCATCAGAATTGCACCCATCGGCAACCCACCCGCCAACGGCTTCGCCACCGTCATGATGTCCGGTTGCACACCGAACGGTTCATGCGCCCACAGCGTGCCGGTGCGCCCCGCGCCGCACTGCACTTCATCGAAAATCAGCAAAGTGCCGGTTTCATCGCAACGCCGGCGCAGCGCCGCCAAAAAATCGTCATCGGCGGGGGTGACGCCCCCTTCGCCCTGCACCGGCTCCACAATCACCGCACACGTTTTTTCGGTGATGGCGTCACGGGCGGAAGCGATATTGTTGAATGCCGCGAAGGTCACATCGGGCATCACCGGCTCAAACGGGGCGCGATATTTCTCGGTGGCGGTGGCGGCAACCGCGCCCATTGATCGCCCGTGAAACGAGCCGCTGAAGGCGACAATGCCGGTTTTATCGGTGCGATTCAAAATGGCGCGGGCGTATTTTCGGGCGAATTTGAATGCGCCTTCATTGGCTTCCGAGCCGGAATTGGCGAAAAAGACACGGTCGGCGAAACAGGACTCACACAAATCGCGCGCCAACTGTGCCATTGGGGCGTTATGATACAGATTCGACAGGTGGATGGGCGCGGCGACGGCTTCTTTCAGCGCGGCACGCACCACCGGATGCCCGTGTCCCAGCGCGTTCACCGCAATCCCCGAACCGCCATCCAAATAGCGCGTGCGGTCATCGGCAACCAGCCACACCCCATCCCCCCCGATGATGACAAAATCGGGGCGATTGTACGTCTGCAAAACATATTGTTTTTCCAGCATTATCGTTTCGTTCATGATTCACGTTCCGGGGTTAAGGTTTCAGGTTTCAGGTTTCAAGTCTCAAGTTTCAAAGTTTATCAAACTCACTGATTTCCAATCTCATTCAAAAATCGCGTGCCGACACCCGCCTTCAGTCCGTCCAAATTGGTGATGCGGACAGTTTTCACCCCGTCCGCCACCGCTTTCAATGCCGATTGCACTTTGGGCATCATCCCCCCCGTGATGACCCCGTCCGCAATGAGCGAAGCCATATCGGTGGGGGAGAGTTCAGGAATCACCGCGCCATCTTTCAGCACGCCGGGAACATTGGTGATGAAAACGAGTTCGTCGGCGTGCAGGGCGATTGCCAGCGCCACCGCCACATGGTCGGCGTTGACGTTGAACACAAAACCGCCCGATCCGTAACAGATGGGCGATACCACCGGCATCACGCCATTGTCCAGCAGGTTGCGGAACACGTCGGTGCGGACGTCGGTCACTTCGCCGACATGCCCCAAATCGCCGCCGGGATGTTCCAACTTTCGCGCCCGAATGCTCGCCCGGTCGATGCCGGACATGCCGAAAGCGTCCACCTCGGCATTCGAGAGCGCCGCCACCAGCCGTTTGTTCACCCGTCCCGCCAGCACCATCTGCACCAACGCCAGCGAATCGGCATCGGTGACGCGGAGACCGTCAATATATTGCGGAACCAGTCCCAATTTTTCCTGAAGCTGGCGGATTTCTTTGCCGCCACCGTGAACCAGCACGGGGGGTTCGGGCAGGGCGGCAATTGCCGCGCCGATGGCGTCCACAAAGGTGGGGTCGTCTATTTCATTGCCGCCGATTTTCAGCACCAACATAGCATTCTCCGGTTAAAAATACAGGGATTCGGTTTCATTCAACCCGAACATCAGATTGAAATTTTGCACCGCCTGCCCTGCCGCGCCTTTGCCCAAATTATCAATGGAAGCGCAGATGATGAGTTGGCGGGGGCGCACAACCGTCACCGAAATGGCGGCGGTGTCGGTGCGGCGGGTATGGGCGAAGGAAGCGAGTTCGCCGGTGGGGAGGATGCGCACCATCGGCGAAGCGGCAAAAACCGAGCCGTACAGCGAACGTACCGCTTCTGCGGTGATGTTTTGATTCAGCGAAACGTAAATGGTGGAGAGCATACCCCGGCTGACGGGCACGAGATGCGGCGAGAAAATCACCGGCGCGGTGGTGTGTCCCCATTGTTCCACGGCTTGTTCCATTTCCGCCAGATGGCGGTGCGCCTGCCCGATGTTGTAGGGCGCAAGATTCTCGTTCACTTCCACAAAATGCGTTTTGAGGCTTGGCTTCCGCCCCGCGCCGCTAACCCCGCTTTTGCTGTCGGCAATGATGGGTGTATTTTCGGCGAGCAGTTTTGTTTTCAACAACGGATACAGCCCCAAAATCACACTGGTGGGATAACAGCCGGGGTTCGCCAGAATATCGGTTTTTTGCACCGCGTCACGGTTGATTTCCGGGATGCCGTACACGGCATGTTCCAGCAGATGCGGCGCGGCGTGCGGCACGTCATACCAGCGCCGGTATGTGGCGGCATCGCGCAGCCGGAAATCGGCGGAGAGGTCAATCACCCGCACGCCCGCTTCCCGCGCGCGGATGACGGTGGGCATACTGGCGGCGTGCGGCAAACAGCAGAAAACCGCGTCCACCGCGTCCAGTGGCGCATCTGCGCCGGAAACGAGGGGCACATCCCAACCCACGGGGTACGCGCGGTTGAGATTCTGCCCGGCATATGTTTCGGATGTGGCGAAGGTCAGTGTCACAGCAGTATGGCGGCGCAAACGACGAATCACTTCCAAACCGGTATAGCCTGTCGCGCCGAAAACCCCAACTCGAATCATCATTCCTCCATATTAAAAAAACCGCCTCCTGTGTGCGGAGCCGGTAGCCATAAGCCAGCAAAGAACACGCGAAGCAACACAAATCAAGCGGTCAATGTGCGGTTCCTACGGATAATTTGCCCAAATTTCATAGTGGCAGAAGTGTAGCATATCCCCCCGAATTGGTCAATTCAAAATCACCGGTAGGGTGCGTTTCAGTTTTTAGGCAACCTTTAACCCGGAAATGAATTTCCGGGCTAAAAGCCCAAGCCGACTTAAGTCGGCTTAAGTTTTGAGCCTTGAATTTTAATTCGAGGCGAAATCCCGGTGCGTTTATAGGTATTGCAACGAATTTTCCTCAATTCCGCCTAAAGGTTGAAACACACCCTCACCAATAGGTTTGCGCCCGCTCGGTGACCACCCGCCGGTAGACCATTTCATACGTTTTGCGGGCAATTCGATGCCAATTGTATTTTTGCGCCACCATCAGCCGGGCGGCAGCGGCGCGGGCGGCGGCGGCGCGAGGATTCTTCAGCACGTGCAAAATCCCCCATGAAGTCGATTCAGGGTCGTCGGAAAAGATGAGCGTGCCCGTTTTATCATGGGTCACCACCTCCCCCAACCCGCCAACATCGCTGGCGACCACCGGACAATTGAATTTCATCGCTTCCAGCGCCACAATCCCGAACGGCTCATACAGGCTGGGGAAAACGGCGCAACTGGCAACGGAAAAGAAGCGGTCGCGTTCATCATCGGTGATGAACCCGGTGAAGGTCACATGCCCGTCAATGCCCAGCGATTTCGCCAGCGATTGCAGTTCCCCGGCGGCGGGACCCTTCCCCGCCAACACCAGTTTTGCGGTGGGAAACACTTCCAGCACGTGCGGCATGGCGTTCAACAGCACCTGAAAACCCTTTTCAAAGACCAACCGCCCCACGGAAAAGATGAGCGGGTCGGCAGGGGCGGCGTATCGGGCGCGGAAGAGCGCCAATTCCGTGGGCGAAAAACGGTCAACGTGCGACATGGCGATGCCGTTGGGAATCATATCCACTTTGTCGGTCGGCAGGGCAAACAGCCGCACCAGCTCGTTGACCATATAGTTGCTGCACGCAATCACCCGCCACGCCTCAAAAGAAAGGTTGCGCTCAAGGTCATCAATGCGCCGCGAAAGTTGGTTGGGGAGGGTGCTGCTGCGCCAGCGACCGCGCTCGGTGGCGTGGATGGTGACCACCAGCGGGCATTTGTGGCTCAATTTCAGCTCAATGGCGGCGAAACCCACCAGCCAATCGTGCGCGTGAATCAGCTCAAAGCCGCCGACATCCGCCCACAATTCTGTTGCCCGCGCATCCAGCAATTCATTGGTGGCGAAAGCGCGCTCGTAAATATCGGCGGTGGGGTCAACCGAAGCATTGTCCACCCAGTGGACAGTCAAATTTGGATGAAGTTGTTCCCGGTCACACGGGGGGTTCGGGCGGGGGGTTACAATGTGTACTTGCACCCCGTTTTGCGCCAGCGCGGGCGCAAGCTCCGCCACATGTCGCCCCAACCCGCCCACCACCAGCGGGGGAAATTCCCACGAAAGCATCAATACTTTCACAATGATATCCGTTTACTGCAAAGAATAGACGGCGGCACGGTTCAGCCGCCCCGTTTGCGCGGCGCGGTCAATCAAATCCACCAGCGCACGAGTTGCCAAATATGCCTGCCGCGCCTGCTCATCCGCCGGCGACCCCGCCAGCGCGCTGAAATCGGCGTCGAAATTCGGCGGCAGGGTGTTGAAATCGGTGAAACGGGCGGGGGCAATCACCGCCAATTCCGCCGATTGAAAAACGGGCGCGGTCGCATCGAACAGCGCGTCATCCCATTCGCCAACCACACCAATAACGTCCGAGTCTATCACGAACTCCTGTGCCTGCAAAATCGCTTCGGCGGATTGCGCAAAATCATTCAGCGCCACCAGCTCGATTTTATAGCCTGCCACGCCCCCCGTGCGGTTTATTTCCCGCAGGGCAAGCTTCACGCCGTACAATCGCTGGTAACCGTTCCGGCGCTGCACGCCCTCAAAGGGGCTAATCAGTCCGATTTTCTTCACGGGTAAAGTGCCGCCCGGCGCAGTACATGCCGCCAGAAAAAGCAGCAACATCAAAATTATGGATGGGGTCAGCTTGCCGTTGTGGTATCGCATGTTATAATTCCGCCTTGTTCAAGGAGGTATAATTTAAATGGAATCATCATTTTTTGCAAAACACGCCCTAAAACTCAGTGGATTAATCCTCATCGCATCGTTGGCGGCATGCTCGCCGGGGTTTTTGGCGCAAAACAAACCCACGCCCACCCCCACCAAAACCC
>CAZMXX010000078.1:0-12387 GCA_964570315.1 uncultured Anaerolineaceae bacterium
CCATGCCACCAACATACGTGGTGGTATTCCAGTTTTGTGGGGATCATCGGGCAATAGGTGTATTCGGTTTTAAATTGCACGTGCTGTTCAGGGTGATTATCTGAGTTGTGTTTTGACGGTTTCATAGATATTTTCGGCATTCAATTCTCCTAAAGTGAAACACGGGGCATCAAGCTCCACCGCCAACGCCCGCGCCAAACCACGGTCGAAGCTGGGGTGTTCCATGTTGATGACCACCGAGCGGATATTATCTTCATGGATGGCACGGGCGATCATATGCGCCTCTTCCTGTGCCGGAAGATTGGACAGCGACACATTGCCCGCGCCGTCGGTGAGCAGAATCATCATCGGGCGCAATTCGGGGCGGGCATTTTTGTGACGGGTGATGACCTGATGGGTGAGAAACAGCCCGGCGGAAAGGGGCGTTTTCCCGCCCACCGGAATGTCGCGCAGAGCTTTTTTCGCCAGCTCGACGCTGGACGTGGGGGGCAGAACCAGCCGCGCCTGTTCCTTTTGGAAGACCACCAACCCCACTTCATCCCGCCGCTGATAAGCGTCCATCAGCAGGCTCATAATTGCGCCTTTGGTCGCTTCCATCCGTTCCGCCGCCGCCATTGACCAACTAGCATCCACGGCGAACATGATGAGGTTGGCGGTGCGCCGCACGCGGACTTTTTCCTGAATGTCCTGTCGCTCAATCGCCAGCGCGCGCTGCGAGCGGTCGCGGTGCAGTTGATGCGGCGCGGCGGCGCGAAAGGTCGCGTCGAACGCCACATCTTTGATGCGCCCGCGCGCGGGGCGAGATTGCACATATCGCCCGCGTTTGCGCTCCGTTTTGGTGTAACTTCGTTTGCCCGCACGGGTGCGGGTCAGTTTGTCAAGGGGGGTTTGCAGCCGTTGAACCTCAAACAGATTGCCGACATCCACCGGTTTGTTGCTCTGGGTTTGCTTCCCGTCCGATTGGCTCGATTGGTCAATTTGCGGGGGCGCGTCCACCGGCGGCGGGGAATCTAGAGTTTCGGATTCTTGGTCGTCAGGTTCGTTTTTTTTTCCTGTGGGGTTGTCGCCGATTGCCCAGCCATCACCTGCGCTTGCGCCTGCTCCGACACATCCGACTCGATTTTTTCCAACCGGTCAGCCAATGTTTCCAGCGCAACTTCCGTCTCTTGGAACGGTTTTCGTTTCAGGCGATGCGGCAGCGCCAATTCGGCGGCGATGAGAATGTCATGCGTGTTGATGGCATTTCTGCCTTCAAAGGCGGCGTTGGTGATGGCGGTTTTCAAAATGACGATGTCCCCGCGATGCCCGTCCACTTCCATGTCCGACATCAACTCGGCGATGACCTGCAAATCGTGGGGGGAATAGGTGACTTCCGGCAAAAGTTGGCGAGCATGGGCAATGATGCGCGACAGGCTTTCTTCCTCCGGTCGCCACATTTCGCTGAATTTTTCTGCATCGCGCTCAAACGCCAGCGTGTGCTCCAGAATGTGTACCCGTTCCTGCGGGTTGTTGATGCTGTGAATGTCCACACACAGGGCGAACCGGTCAAGCAACTGCGGGCGCAAATCGCCTTCTTCGGGATTCATACTGCCCACAAACACGAATCGTGAGGGGTGGCTGAAGGAAATGCCTTCCCGTTCCACCACATTCACGCCCATTGCCGCCGAATCGAGCAGTAAATCCACCACATGGTCATCCAGCAGGTTGACTTCATCCACATACAGCACGCCTCGGTTGGCGCTGGCGAGCACACCCGACTCGAAATGGCGCTCGCCCAGTTTGATGGCGCGTTCAATATCCAGCGTGCCGACCACGCGGTCTTCCGTGGCGCTGACGGGCAGGTTCACAAATTTGGTGCGCCGCTCGCTGACGGGCAACGCTTCGCCCCGTTCCACCCGCTCACGGCAATTGTCGCACAGTCGGTCGGCGCGGTCGGGATTGCAGGAAAATTCGCAGTCCGCCACCACCCGGATTTTCGGCAGCAGCGCCGCCAGTGCCCGCGCCGCCGTGGATTTCGCCGTGCCGCGCTCGCCACGGATGAGCACACCGCCAATCTGCGGATTCACCGCATTCAGCACCAGTGCGCGTTTCATTCTATTTTGTCCAACAATTGCTGTAAAGGGGAAGATAGCCGGCATTCTTGGGTTCGCTCCTGAGTTGCATTTTTAATCGTTCTTTATTATAGTCAAGATGATTAAAATAGGAAATAGGCGTGAGGCGCAAAATATGAAAGTGAGAAAGTGAGAAGGTGAGCAGATGAGAAAATGAGACCTGCAACTTTGCCATCTTACAACCCTGCAACCTTGCCACCCTGTAACCCTGCAACCCTGCAACCCTGTAACCCTGGACTTGAGACTTGAAACCCGAAACCCGAAACGCATTTGAAATTTACACCCGCCTGCACAACTTTTTCGGTCCCGTAGACTGGCGACCCCCGCTCTCGGCGGTGGATGAGCTGGTGAGCACCATCCTCAGCCAAAGTACCACCGATTTGAACCGCGACCGCGCCTTCGACCGCCTGAAAGCGCGTTTCGGCACGTGGGAAGCGGTGCGCGACGGCAACGTGGCGGACATCGAAACCGCCATCCGCGTGGCGGGGCTGGGGCGGCAGAAAGCGCCGCGCATCAAAGCCGCCCTGCAATTCATCACCGAACAACGGGGCGAATTGACGCTCGACTTTCTGTGCGACATGCCCGTCGCGGAGGCGCGCGCGTGGCTCACCCAAATGAAGGGGGTGGGCATCAAAACCGCGTCCATCATTCTGCTGTTTGCGCTGGGCATGCCCGCTTTTCCGGTGGACACCCACGTGCATCGCACCACGGGGCGCATCGGACTCATCCCGCCCAAAACCTCCGCCGAAAAAGCGCATCACATTTTGGAAGCCGCCCTCCCACCGGAAACCTATCTGGACGGGCATCTCCATTTCATCCAATTGGGGCGCGAAATCTGCCGCGCCCGCAAACCGGACTGCCCCGCCTGCCCCCTGCGGGACGTGTGTCAATTTGCCCAAACAAACGCCGTGGGTACAATGTAATTACATCGGTTGCGCGAGGCGAAATGATGGCGATAAAAACAAAACTCATCAAAATTGGAAATTCTCAAGGCATTCGTATTCCAAAATCCATTCTGAAGCAACTCAACTTCACCAACGAAGTGGAAATTGACATTCAGGACAACCAGCTTGTTCTGCGCCCGCTTGCCACAGCGCGGCACGGATGGGATACGGCATTTTCGGCAATGGCGCAAGCCGGGGATGACGCCCTTTTGGACGGCGACACCGCCCCCAGCCAATGGGATGATACCGAATGGGTTTGGTAAATCGATTCGACATATTTTTGGTGGCACTTGACCCCACCGTGGGGTCGGAAATTCAAAAAACCCGCCCGTGCGTGATCATTTCCCCCGACGAGATGAACCGCCACATTCGCACGGTGATTGTGGCGCCCATGACCACCAAAGGGCGACCATATCCCACCCGTGTGCCGGTATCATTTCAACAAAAAAGCGGACAAATCGTGCTCGACCAGATTCGCACGGTGGACAAAACGCGATTGGTGAAAAAGTTGGGGAAGCTCGACCCACCCACACAACAACACGTGTTGCAACCGCTGGCGGAACTTTTCGCCGAATAGAGGTTTTGATGTCCCAAACAACCTGCGCTCACTGCGGCAAGCCGGTCATTCACCCACATTATTTTGGGGATGACGATGCGCCGCGCTATTGTTCCTTTCGCTGTGAAAGTGCCGCCCTGTTCAGCAACCTCAAAGGGGGAGTAAAGTGGTTCGCCGTCTCGCTGGGCTGGGGATTGGCGATTCTCGCGCTGGTGGTGGTGCTGGCGCGCCCCATCTTCGGCACGCCGATAGCGAACCCGGCGGCGTATTGGGGGCTGGTGGTGGTGCTGGCGGCAATCGTAGCGATTCTGTCGGTGGTCTTTCGGCGGGTGAAACTTTAAAGAACAAAGAATCGGACGCAGCTAAACGCTGATTTTCGCTGATAGAAACCGTAAGGGCGGCTCGCGAGCCGCCCTACCTGAATTTCAACACAACACAAAAACACCCGCCTCAGGTCGAAACCTGCAACCGCGAAAATCGCGGGTCGTGCGCCATCATCAGCGACAACCCTTCCGCCAGCGAAACCTGCGGCACATACCCCAACACTTTTTCCGCCAGCGAAATATCCGCCACCAACCGCGACACGCCGCCACTCTCCGACGGCACGGGGAGCAAATGCAATTCTCGCCCCGTCAGCGCGCCGATGGTCTCCGCCAGCATGGCAACCGAAGTCCCCTGCCCCGACCCGATGTTGATGATGTGACGGTTCACGCCGCCCGCCGTGCCCGCCGCCGCCAAACTATCCACCACATCATCAATGAACACAAAATCCCGCACCTGCGTACCGCCACCGTAAATGGGAATGGAGCCGCCGCCCAACGTTTGTTTCAGCATCATGGGAATCACCGGCGGATGTTCCGGCGGCAGCGGTTGGTCGGGTCCAAAGGCGTTGAATATCCGCAAAATAACCGTTTCAATGCCCCACAACCGCCCGATGGTGGAGACATAATGTTCCGCGCTGAGCTTGCTCACCCCATAAGGGCTGGTCGGTTTGGGCGAGAAATCTTCCACCACCGGCGAACGGGGTTGCTCGCCGTAAATTGCCCCCGAAGAGGCGAAGACCACCCGTTCCACCCCCGCATCGCGCATGGCTTCCATCAGCGCTACCGTGCCGCCGACGTTGGTGTCGTTGTATTCGGTGGGATAGAGAATCGATTCCGGCACGGAGACCCGCGCCGCCAGATGATACACGCAATCCACCCGCTTCAGGAGTCGCCACAATTTGGGCTTGTCGCGCACATCGCCCCGGGTGAAAAAGATGTCGCTGTGCAAACGGTCGGGATTGCCCGCGCTGAGGTCGTCCAGCACGCGGACAGTGTGCCCGTCCAGCAATAATCGGTTTGCCAACGCCGCGCCGATGAAGCCCGCGCCGCCGGTGATGAGAATGTTCATATTCAAAATCTCAAGTCCAACGTCTCAAGTCTAAAGTTTCAGTTACGCCTCACGCAATACGCAACACGTTTCACGCATCCAGCGCTTCGCCTTTGGTGACCCGGCTGAGCAAATATGCCGCCAGCGCCAGCGCCGCCGCTGCCGCCCAAAACATCGAACGGTAGCCAAATACATCCACCGTCTGCCCAATGGCAATCGGTCCCACAATCGCCGCCGACATGGATGCGAAATAGTACAATCCGGTATAAGTGCCGAGTTTATTTTGCGGCACGCTGTCCACCACCATGGGCAGGCTGTTGATGTTCACCAGCGCCCACGATGCGCCCACCATCACCAGCGCCACGGTTACACTGCCCACATTATGGGTGAGGGCAATGAGCAGCACCGCCAGCGCAAAAACGCTCAACCCGGTGATGATGGTGCGTTTCCGCCCGAATTTCCCCGCCAGATACCCCGCCGGTACGGCAAACAGGATGAACACCCCCCCCGCGATGGTGAACAACTGCGATGCCCGCCCCGCCGTCACATCGAGCACGGTGGTGGCATACGAGGTGAAAAAGGTCTCCAGCGCATTGTACGCCACAAACCACGCGAAAATCGCCAGCAGCAGATACAACACACTGCGGTCATCATCCTGCCACACTTCCCGCAAATTGTCCAGCAACCGCGATTGTTTTGCCGTGGGGTCATCATCTGCGGGCGCATCCGGTTCCTTCACCGCAAACACCACAATCGCCGACGAAATCAATACCACCGCCCCCCCGACGATGAACGGCAGCGCGATGTCCATATCGAACAGCATTCCCCCGGCGAACAACCCAATCACCACCCCAATGCCGCCCATCAAATTGATGATGCCATTCGCCTGACTGCGAAATTTCGACGGCACAATATCGGGCATGAGCGCCACGGCAGGGGTGCGATAGATTGCCGCCGCCAGCAGGGTTATCCCCAATGCCAAAACCAGCAAGGCAAACGGGACTTTCAGTTGCGCCAATTGCCCGCTCATCTCCGGCGGCACAAGTTTCACCACGTAGGGGATGGTGATGAAGCCCACCACCGACAGCGGCGCACCAACCATGATGTAGGGCATGCGTCGCCCCCAACGGCTGCGGGTGCGGTCGCTTTTGATGCCAATCCACGGTTGAATGAACACCGCGGCAATATTATCCAGCGACATGATGAAGCCGGTCACCACCGCCGACAGTCCGAAACCGCCGAAGCCAACCGCCTCGCTGAATTTTTCGCCGCCCGATTGCAGAAAGAGGGGAACATAGGCATTATACACTGCCCACAGCAATGAAATCCCCAAAAAACCGAAGCCCAAAATGAATATTTCGCCGTAATTTAATTTTTTCATGCGGTATCCTTTGACAAGGGTGGTATGAACGGATGGCACATCGCCATAAATGCGCGTTTCACTTTTAACGAGTGGCTATTTGTTTTTGTTGTGGAACGGACGGTTGAAAAATCGAGAGCCGCCCGCTATTTTCGGCGACGCGGCGAGGGATGCCGTTACACGCCATATCCGGTGCGGTCAAGTTCCCACGGATAAATGATCCAGTCTTCAGTGATGGCAGTATAAAAATCGGGCGCGGCATCGGGGAAGATGGAGCGATGGGGTTTGTAATGCATCACGAAGGTGGTTGCCTTGCCGCCGGCGTGCTCCACCCGTTCTTTTACCGATGACACCTCTTTGCCCCGGTCCCACAGGTCGTCCACCACGAGCACATGCTCGCCATGCAGTAAACTGTCAATCGGGAACTGCATAAAAACGGGCCAATCCATCTCGGATTCATCATCGGAATAAAAATCCACCGAGGCGACCAGCACTTTGGTGATACCGAGCCGTTCGGCAATGATGCCGCCGGGGATGATGCCGCCGCGGGTGATTGCCAGCAGCGAATCATATTTCTGCCGATTCAGCTTCGGCAACACTGTATTAATTAGCCGTTCCACCTCTCGCCATGTCAGGTAGATTTTTTCCATTTGCGACTCCAAAACCGCTGCATAATTGTGCCATTCATTATATAACAAAGCGCGCGATAAATCTATTTCCGAAATGAAGCCCCGGCGTGACCCCCTTCGGCATTTAAATGGAAAGGAATTGATTGACTGACAAAACTTTTTTGGACGCAGATACACGCAGATTTTCGCAGATAGTCAATCGTGACGCCTCAATTTTTTTTCGTAACGGTACGGCATCCGGCTTTTACCTTGCGGATAAACGTTGCAAAATATGGAAATCTGCGTTTTTCAGCGTTTATCTGCGTCCTATAAAAACACCGGTGAGTTTCGTCAGCCAATCGGGGAATGAAATTTGACTTGTCCCCAAAATGCGTTAATATATAAGTGTTTGCTCATATGTTTTGCGGAGGAAATGATGGCAACACCCATTCCAACCTGCACCGCCGACCACACGGACGAAAGTCTCGCACGCACGGCGCAACAATATTTGCCGGATGGCATCACCGCCACCCACGTCGCCGAGCTGTTCAAAGCGCTTTCAGACCCCACCCGCGTGCGCATCATCGGCGTTTTGGCACACAGCGAATTGTGCGTCGGCGATTTGTGTCTGGTGCTGGGGATGACGCAACCGGCGGTGTCCCATCAATTGCGGTTGCTGCGCAATTTACACATCGTGCGCACACGCAAAGAAGGGCGGCACGTATTTTACACGCTGGACGATAACCACATCCGTGACCTGTTCGAGCAAGGATTAGCGCACATTCAACACAAATAATTTTTTTGATACAACATATGCATATATACTCATATTTTTATGAAAGGACATCGCTCTATGGAAAAAGTTAAATTCGACCTCCCGCTATTGCTCCCTGACATTGACGAACGGGACAGTTGCGTCACCCTGCTGACCGATTGGCTCACCCCGATAAAGGGGATTGAACACGTTCACATTGTGAAAGAAAATGGCACGTCGCGCTTGTGTCTGCACTACGACCCCAATCTGGTCACGCTGGGACGGGTTCAGCGGTTGGCGCAAGAAGCAGGTTTTGGCGTCAGCAACCGCTACCGGCACGAACAAATTGCCATTGCCCATCTAACCTCCGCCGACGCTGCCGACCTCATCACCGACACCCTGACGGCACTACCGGGTATGTTGCACTCGCACGCAAATTATGCCGCCGGCATCGTCTCGGTGGCGTATGACAGCACCGAGTTGTCGCGCGACACCATCGAACAGGCGCTGCACTCGCTGGGCGTGGGGCTTGCAGCACCCGCCGCGCCACCGGCACACGGCGAAGAACACGGCGACCATGACCACGGCAGTGCGCCCGCTTTTTTACCCCACTGGATGCAGGAACGATGGACACTGCTGCTGGTTGGTGCGGCGGGCATCTTCTTCCTCATCGGCTGGCTGGGCGAATTATTGTTCAACCTTTCCCCCACAATTGCCCTTGTTCTCTTCATTTTATCATACATCGCCGGCGGATACGACATCGCCACCCATGCCATCCCCGGTTTGCTGAAAAGGAAATTCGACACCGATATTCTGATGCTCGCCGCGGCAGCGGGGGCGGCAATTCTGGGTGAGTGGGCAGAAGGGGCGTTCCTGCTGTTTCTGTTCAGTCTGGGACACGCCGGTGAACACTACGCCCTCGACCGCGCTCGCAACGCGGTAAACGCGCTGGGCGAATTGATGCCGCAGACTGCCCGCCTCAAACAGGGCGACCGCATCGTCGAAGTGCCGGTGAGCAGTTTGCGCGTGGACAATGTTGTGGTTGTGCGCCCCGGCGACCGCCTGCCGGTGGACGGGCGCATTGTTTTGGGCGAAAGCGCCATCGACCAAAGCCCCATCACCGGTGAAAGTGTGCCGGTGGAAAAAGGCGTGGGCGATGATGTTTTCGCGGGAACCATCAATCAAAATGCGGCGCTGGAAATTCAAGTGACCAAATTAGCCGCCGACAACACATTGAGCCGGGTGATGAAAATGGTTGCGGAGGCGCAGAGCCAACAAAGCCCCACCCAACAATTCACCTCGCGGTTCACTTCGATTTTTGTACCGGCGGTATTGGGTTTCGTCGCATTGGTGGCTGTGGTTCCGCCGCTGGTGGGCTGGATGCCCTTCTCGGAAAGTTTCTACCGGGCGATGCTGTTGCTGGTTGCCGCCTCACCGTGTGCGCTCGCCATTGGCACACCGGCAACCGTGCTGGCGGGCATCGCGCAAGCCGCCAAAAATGGGGTGCTGATAAAAGGCGGCGTCTATCTGGAGAAGCTGGGGTCGCTCAATGTGATGGCATTCGACAAAACGGGGACGTTGACGCAGGGAAAATTCACCGTCACCGACATTGTGCCGCTGAACGGGCACAACGCCGATGCCGCCCTCAAAATCGCCGCCGCCGTGGAACAGCAATCGAATCACCCACTGGCGGAAGCGGTGGTAGATGCCGCCAACGACAAAAACCTCTCGCTGCCGGTGGCAGACGGGCTCGAAAATATTGCCGGGCGCGGGGTGCAAAGCACGGTGGACGGGCAATCGGTGTGGATTGGCTCGCTGAAATTATTTCAAGATGCGGGAAACACAGCGCTCGTTGCGCTGGTGTCGGAAACGGTGGCAGAATTGGAAATGCAGGGAAAAACCACGATGGTCGTCAGCCTGAACGACGAACCGATGGGCGTGCTGGCGCTCGCCGATGTGCCCCGCCCCGGCATCCGGCAAACGCTCGCCAAATTGAAGCAAGCGGGCATTGTCCGTCTGGTGATGCTCACCGGCGATAACCAAACGGTGGCGCAGGAAATCGCGCGTGAAGTCGGCGTAACCGATGTGCGCGCTGAACTGCTCCCGGAAAACAAACTGGACGCCATCAAATCGTTGCAAGCAGAGTATACTGATGTGGCAATGGTGGGTGATGGTGTGAACGATGCGCCCGCGCTGGCAACGGCTACGGTCGGCATTGCCATGGGCGGCGCGGGAACTGCCGTCGCCCTGGAAACCGCTGACGTCGCCCTGATGGCGGACGATTTGAGCAAACTTCCCTTCGCGGTGGGACTGAGTAAAGCCAGCCGCGCCATCATCAAACAGAATCTGGCATTTTCACTGGGGATCATCGGGATATTGCTCGTCACATCCGTGCTGGGCATCGTCCCCCTGAGCGGAACCGTCGCTCTGCACGAAGGGAGCACGCTGGTCGTGGTGCTCAATGCCCTGCGACTGCTGAAATTCAAAGCGTAACGAGAAACGTCACACGCCCGACAGGAGGGAGTCAGATGTGGTTGTATATCGGATTGGGTGTTTTAATCGCCATTTGGGTGATATTGGGGACCTATGTTTTTTGGGAAGTGAAAAAAACCTACGCGGAAAACGGGACGTTCACAAATAGACTTCTGACTCTATGGTTCATCATATGGGCGGCTCATATTTCTGCAACGGTTTTATCGTCACTATACGGCGTGTGGCTGGTGTCGATGGATAGAACTTTCGCTTTAATTATCGGTGGGAGTTTAATTCTCTCCGGTGTTATCTTGCTAGCAGTGGGGATGATGCAATTCCGCACCCTGCGCAGAAGTTGCGGGCAGGATACGTCAACACTCATCACCGATGGCGTATACAAATGGAGCAGAAATCCGCAGTTCATCGGTTGTCTGCTGTTCCTGATAGGTGTGTCGCTTGCCGGACGGTCGATGCTCGCATTCGCGCTCACCGCAGCCGCATCCGCAGGCATCTATTGGTATACGGTTCGCTTGGCAGAACCGTACCTTGAACGCCTGTATGGAGAGAAGTACCGTTTGTACAAATCAAAAACCGGCAGGTGGGACTCAATATTGAAATAGAACCAACTGAAATTTTTAAGAATAAGACTTACGCACCGCGCCATATTCTGCATCGAATTTCACGGATTCACTTAAAAATCCGGATAATTCGTGAAATTCGATGCCTTTTTTTCTGCCCGCGCAAGTTCTGATGCAATGAATCTCCGGCAAGGGAGCGTCTAATATGGGTTTTTTGAAAACACTCAGAAAAATATATATCAAATCAACGAATTCTACGCGCAGCTACCAGGGCAGAAGCAAAAAACTGGTCGGTTTTTATAAAATCTGGAGTTATTGTTATGATTTTTCGGTTAACTTGGATCCCGCTTATAGCAGAGAGATGAAAAAAATGATCGGTTTGACCGTAAAACCGGGAGATACCACGCTTGATATTGGATGCGGAACGGGTATAAGCACGTTTTATGCGGCGGAAATTGCGGACAAAGTTATCGGCATAGATTTGAGCGTTGATATGGTTCGCAAACTGGAACAGAAAATCAGGCGGAGAAAATTGGTAAATATTGAAGTTATAACCGGCAGTTTCCCGGAAGCATTGCCTCAAAACATTGAATTCGACAGCATCATCAGTTCTTTTGCCATCGTTCATTTTACACCCGAACAACGTAAAACTATCTACAAACAAATTTACACCCTTTTGTCGGATGGCGGGCGGTTGGGGCTGTTCGCAGCTCAGGGTGAAATTGCTTCTTCCTTTGAAACAAAGAATGAAATCGTCAGCAATCTTGAATTAGCAGGCTTCAATGAAATTGAAATAGATGATGCGTCTGATATTTTTCGGATTGTACGGGCTAAAAAGATATGACGTTCGGAAATAGAGCGCCTTCATTGGCATACCGACGGGATATACAGCCGGCGCAGAAGTTCGCTGTTCATCGGTTGCCCGCTACACCGCATATTGTTCAAATAATTGCCGCATCATTCTTCGATATGCCCGGCTTCGACCTGTGAGCCGTCTTTCTCCAGCAGCATCACCGCCATCAAAAAAACCAACCCTGTCACAATCGCGGTATCCGCCAGGTTGAATGTGGCGAAACGCCACGTCCCCAAGCCAAAATCCAGAAAATCGGTGACGCGCCCGTCCGGAAAACGGTCGATGAAATTCCCCAACGCCCCACCGGCAATCATCCCGATGGGCAGCGCGGTGATAGGCGAAAGTTCGCCGCGCCGCAACGCCACAATCGCCCAGATGCTCCCGCCCAAAATAATGCCGCCGGTCAAAATGAGCGGCAATATTCCGCTATCGTCGAAAAGGCTGAACGCCATTCCGGTATTGTACCCCAGCGTCAACCGGAAAAACTCGCCGAGAACCGGGTGCGGTTGAAAGGGGGTGAAAGTCGTATCAATCCAATATTTTGATAATCCATCAAGAATAAACGCGATAAAAAATCCGGTCAGCAGCCGGTAGAGATTTTTTTTCATAGTGTGCCTTTTCGTTTGAATGTCCGGGCAGATGCCCAACAGTAAAACTGTACCGAAAATGCCTGAATTGGCAAATGGCATTCACCTTGAACAGCGACAACCCGCGAGCCACTCCCCTACGAGCGAAACACTATTTGACCTTCCATTCACTGGATGGTGTATACTCATCATC
>CAZMXX010000079.1:0-12387 GCA_964570315.1 uncultured Anaerolineaceae bacterium
GGTCGCATAGTTGGTCTAGTGCGCACGATTGGAAATCGTGTAGGTGTAAAAGCCTCGCGGGTTCGAATCCCGCCCTCTCCGCCTTTTTCTCATCTTGAGATGCCGGTATCCGGGTAGCATCGGGTGGGTCCTGTGCGGCGGAAGCCCGCGAACCTGGTCAGGGTCGGAAGACAGCAGCCATAAGTGGTTCCTTCCGGGTGACACAGGGATACCTGGTCGGTGTTACTCGGTTACCGGCATCTCAATCTTCATCGCACACAAGGCGGGTCAATTGCTGACCCGCTTTTGTGTTCTCAGGCAGATAACCCGGTGTACGATTCATCCATTCAAGAAAAACCACGTCTCCGCATCCGCACGTTTCCCGTTCCCCGCACATTTTTCAACCTTTTGATAACCGTGTCGGTGGCAGTGTTGGCGTTGTTGTGGTACAACCAAACCGCCCAACCGGTCACCATTGTGGTGGATGGCATCCCCTTCGAGACGCGCACCCACCGTTTAACCGTCGATTCGGTACTGGCGCAAACGGGGATTGTGCTGAACCCGGCAGACCGGCTCAATCTGGCGCGCACCAGCGGACTCCCCGCCGACCACACCCTGCGGCTGTCGCTGGCGCGCCCCATCCAACTGGCAATTGACGCCCGCCCCACCGTCACCCTGTTCACCCATGCCACCACCCCCGCCGAAATTTTCGCCGAGCAGGGCATCGCCATTTCGCCCGCCGATGACATTTTCGTCAATGGTGAATTGTGGCAACCGGACGCGCCCATCCCCGCCGAAATTTCCCCACCGCGCGGGAATTTCATCCGCCTGAACAACCGCGTGGAAGCCATGCGCCCCCAACCCGCCCGACTCACCCTGCACCGAGCCGTGCCCATCCACATTAATGACGGCGATACCGCCCGCACCATCTTTTCCACCGCGCAAACCGTGGGCGAGGTGCTGCTGGCGCAGAATATCACCCTGTTTGAAGGGGATGCCATCACCCCGAACCTGAGCGCGCCCCTCACCCCCGAAACCACCATCACCATTGAACGCTCCGTGCCGGTGGAAATCACGGTGGATGGCAAACGCATCAAAACGCGCACCCGCGCGGCAACCGTCGGCGGCGTGCTGGCGCAGGAAGGGATTATGCTGGTGGGGCAGGATTACACCCGCCCGCCGGAAGATGCGCCGCTCCCCGCCGGTGCGCCCATCGAAATTGTGCGGGTGAAGGAAGTGCTGGAATTCCGAAAAGAGACCACCGACTTCGAAACCATCTACCTGCCCGACACCAATCTGGAGATTGATCGTCAGGTGGTGCAGCAACCGGGACAACAGGGCATCACCAAAACCCGCACCCGGGTACGCTATGAAAATGGGGAAGAGGTTTTCCGGCAGGAAGAGGAAACATGGCTGGCACAGGAACCCGCCGACAAAATCATCGCCTATGGCACGAAAATTGTGGTGCGCACGATGGAAACGCCCGACGGCGACATTGAATACTGGCGCAAAATTCGGATGCTGGCAACCTCATATTCGGCGGCAACCAGCGGCAAAACCAAAGACCATCCCGCCTACGGCATCACCCGCACCGGACTCCCGGCGGGCTACGGTGTGGTGGCGGTTGACCCCGGCGTCGTGCCGCTGTGGTCGAAGGTGTATGTGCCCGGCTACGGTGAAGCCGTCGCCGGTGATACGGGGGGAGCAATCATCGGCAAACACATTGATTTGGGGTACGATGAAGACAATCTGAAACTGTGGTATCGCTGGGTGGATGTGTACGTGCTCACCCCCATCCCGCGCTGGGATAAAATCCGCTACGTGCTGCCGCAATTTCCGCAAGAGCGATGAGTGGAGAACATTCACGCCTCACCCAATCACCGGGGACAAACAACCAATGACCAATGACCTGCTGAGAAAATACAATCTGCGCCCGAAAAAAGGGTTGGGGCAAAATTTCCTGACCGACCCCAACCACCTGCGGAAAATCGTCGCCGCCGCCGAACTGACGCCCGCCGATACCGTGCTGGAAATCGGTCCCGGTTTGGGCGCGCTCACCGCGCCGCTGACGGAAACCGCCCGCGCGGTGGTAGCGGTGGAAGTGGATGCCGACATGGTGCGCGTGCTGCGGACAGAAGTTTCCGCGCCGAATTTCCGGCTGGTGCAAGCGGATATTCTGGCGGTGCAACCCGCCGCCGTGCTGGCGGACAACCTGCCTGATTTTTCAGTGGGAGATGATTATGTGGTGGTGGCAAACGTCCCCTATTACATCACATCGGGCATCATTCGCCATTTGCTGGAAAGTGAACACCCTCCACGCCGCACGGTGTTGACCATCCAAAAAGAGGTGGCGCAGCGCATCACCGCGAGTCCGGGAAAAATGAGCGTGCTGGCGGTGAGTGTGCAATTTTACGGCGCGCCGACCCTGTGCCACACCATCCCCGCCAACGCTTTTTCGCCGCCGCCAAAGGTTGATTCGGCGGTGCTGCGCATCGACCGTCACCCCTCGCCCCCCGTGCCCATAGACGACCCGCGCACTTTTTTCCGAGTGGTGAAAGCGGGCTTCAGCCAAAAGCGAAAACAGCTCAAAAACTCCCTTTCGGCGGGACTGCACCGCCCGCAAACGGAAATTGTGCCGCTGCTGGAAGCCGCCGGCATCGACCCCCGCCGCCGCGCCGAAACCCTCTCGCTGGCGGAATGGGCATCGCTGACGCGGGCAATTTTCAATTAACAATTGCAGGATTCACGCAATTGACAGTTTTCAGCCACAAATTTTCACAAATTACACGAATTATGACTCTACTGAAAAAAGCATTTTCCCCACGCAACACGAACACGAGTATTTGCGTTCGATGAGGTTTAAAACCCTTGCAACTCGCTGAAATCCGCGTACCCTTTGGTTAAATCGCGGATGGCTTGCAACAGCGCCAACCGATTGGCGCGCACGTTTTCATCGTCCGCCATGACCAGCACCTCATCGAAAAAGGTGTTGATGGGCGCGACCAATTCGCGGCGAATGGCGTCAATCACCGCGGAAAGACGCGAGGCGGGGGTGAGCGAGGCGCGCGCTTTTTGCAAAGCGGCATACAATGCCCGTGCCGCCGGTTCTTTCAGCGCGGCGGGCTGAAGTTGATATGACCCATCCAGCTTGCGCACCAGCCGCACGCAGCGAGCATACGCATCCAACACCGATTCCCAATCCTCGGCGGCGATGGCAGCCGTCAAATCTTCCGCCGCCGCGAATGCCCCCGCCGGATTGTCACCCCGTTCCGCCAGCACCGCCGAAACCACGTCCGCCGCGAAGCCGCGCTCGCGCAACAGCCCTTCCAGTCGCCGGGTGATGAACGCCGCCGTTTCATCTATCATTTCGGCGGTCACCGGCACCGGCTGGGTTTTCGCCGCCAGCGCCAGCCCCATCCGCACCGAAAAATCAATCCCTTTTTCCAGCAAAATGGTCACCAACCCCAACGCATCCCGTCGCAGGGCGAAGGGGTCTTTGTTGCCACTGGGCAGCAATCCCACCGCCGCCAGCCCCATCAAACTGTCCAACCGATTCGCCAGCCCCAACGCAATCCCGACGGACGTTTCGGGCAGCGCATCCCCTGCCCCGGCGGGCAAATAATGCTCGCGGATGGCGACCGCCACCGCTTCCGGCTCGCCGGACAATCGCGCATATTCATAGCCCATTTGCCCCTGCAAACTGGTCAACTCCACCACCATCTGCGTGGCGAGGTCGGCTTTGCAGAGGTGCGCGGCGCGCGTCACAATTTTTATATCCCCAGCCGAAAGGGTGAGCAATTCGGCAATTTGCGGCGCGAGCGTTTCCAAGCGTCGGGTTTTGTCCAGCATCGAGCCGAGTTTTTCTTGAAAAGTGAGGGTATCCAAACGGGGCAAAAATTCTTCCAGCGGCTTTTCGGTATCCGTTTTGAAGAAGAATGCCGCATCGGCGAAGCGGGCAATCAGCACGCCCTCATTTCCGGCGCGAACCATGTCCAGATGGTCGCTGCCGCCGTTCCGCACCCCGATGAAATAGGGCATCAGTTTGCCGTCCGCGTCCAGCACGGGGAAATATCGCTGATGCTTTTTCATCACCGTCACCAGCACCGGCGCGGGAATTTCCAAATGCGCGGGGTCGAATTTCCCCAAAAACGCCGTCGGCTGCTCCACCAAATGCGTCACTTCCGTCAGCAACGCGGCATCATCCAAAGGTTGACCATCCACCTGCGCGGCGATGGTTTTCAGTTGGCTGGCAATTTCTTCCCGCCGCGCATCCACATCCAGAATGATGCGGTGGTCTGCCAGCGTTTGGCGGTACGTTTCCGCACCGGCGATGGGCATTTCCGGCGAGCCTTCGGGGCGCAAACCGCGACTGACGCGCCCGCTGTTCACCCCGGCGAAGCTGAACGGCACAACCTCCGCGCCGAGCAGCGCCACAATCCAGCGGATGGGTCGGCTGTACGCGGTGGATGCCACTGCTTTGCCGAATTGCGCGCTCGACAGCCAACGCATACTGCGCGGGAAGGTGATTTTTTTCAGTAGCGCGGGCAGGTTTTCCGCCAGCACCTCGGCGGCGGGGCGTCCGGCAACGTGTTTCACCGCGAAAACATAATCCACCCCTTTCACCGTTTTCCGCCTCAAATCGGCGGGGTCAACCCCTTTGCCGCGCGCAAAACCCTGCGCCGCTTTGGTGGGATTGCCGTCGGCATCGAAGGCGATTTTGACGGCGGGACCCCGAAATTCCTGCGTTTGGTCGGGTTGACGGGGGGCAAGATTTTTGACGATGACCGTTTGGCGGCGGGGTGTGCCGCTAACATAAATTTCATCGAATTTCAGGTGCAAATCGTTGAGCAGGGCGGGAAATGCCGTTTCCAATTGCGAAAGCGCGGCATCCAGATGATGCGGCGGCAATTCTTCCGAGCCGATTTCCAGCAGAAAATCCTGCGGGTGGTCGGCGGCGGGGGGCATTCGCGCGGGGGCGGTCGGCGTGGGCGGGTCGGGCATGTATTTCAGCAGCGGATGCCCCAACGCCTCGCGCTGGGCGACGAATGCCTGCGCCACTTCGTGCGAAAGGCGGCGCATCCGCCCGAAATAGTGGGCGCGTTCCGTCACCCCGATAGCGCCGCGCGTGTCCAGAATATTGAACGTGTGCGAGCATTTCAGCACGTAATCGTGCGCGGGAATGACCAGCCCTTTCGCCAGACAATGTTTGGCTTCTTTTTCATAAAAATTATACGCTTCGGTCAGCCCTTCGATGCTGGCTTCCTCGAATTCATACACGCAAAATTCCACTTCCTGCCGCAACAGAATATCGCCGTAGGTCTGTTTGCCATCCCAATCCAATTTCCAAACCGAATCGACGCCCTGCAAATACATGGCGATGCGCTCCAGCCCGTAGGTCAATTCCACCGCGGGGGGGTCGAGTTGAAAGCCGCCCGCCTGCTGGAAATAGGTGTACTGGCTAATTTCCATCCCATCCAGCCAGACCTCCCAGCCCAGCCCCCACGCGCCGAGCGCGGGACTCTCCCAGTTGTCTTCCACAAAACGGATGTCGTGTTCGTCGCGGTTGAGACCGAGCGCCGCCAGCGAACCGAGGTAGAGTTCCTGCGGGTTGCCGGGGTCGGGTTGGATGATGACCTGAAATTGGGTGTGCATCTGCATACGGTTGGGGTTGTCGCCGTAACGCCCGTCATCGGGGCGAAAGGATGGTTCGGGGTACGCCACGTGCCACGGTTCGGGACCGAGCACGCGCAGAATCGTCGCAGGGTTCGCCGTGCCGGCGCCCACCGCTTCGTGATACGGCTGCCACAGGGTGAAGCCTTTATCCGCCCAGTATTGTTGCAGGGTTAAAATTATCTGTTGGAAATTGAGTGGTTGGGTCATGTGTACCTCAATCAGTTGATTGGATATTTGAGATTAGTGCGTGATGCGTGATGCGTGATGCGTGATGCGTGATGCGTGATGCGTGTGACACAGCATAATTACCGAGTGACATTTGTCAAATCACGTATCACGTTTTCACGTTTCAGCTTTTCCGCAACTTGCGCAGAAAATCCACGCTTTTGAGCTTTTTCTCCAGCGTGAAGGTGATATATCGCAGCAGTAGATTTTCCACGGCGCGGCGGGTATCCGCTTTGAGCTGCACCCCGGCGACCTGCTCCCACGGGCGGGTCTGCAAAAAACGGAGCACCTTCAGCACCCCCAGCGGAATGGGGTCGGCGTGGGGATGCGATGTGCCGCAAGCGGGACACAGCACCCCGCCCCCGGCAATGTGGAAAAAATTTTCGCCCGGTTCAATTTGTGCCCCGCATGAGACGCACAAAAACAACTGCGGCTGAAATCCCGACAGCCCCAGCAGGTGGATTTCCATGTACCGCAGCGCCAAAAACTGCTCACTCGGCGAACCGTCCGCCAGCCGAGCCAGCGTCAGCGCCAGCAATTCAAAGATGGGGTAGCTGGGGTCATGCTCCTCGGTGAATTTGTCCACCAGTTCCGCCAAATAGTAGGCGTGGCTGATTTTTTCAAGGTCTTCCCGAATGGCGCGATACGCCTGCACTGTTTCCGCCTGCGACACAATATCGAGATTCCGTCCGGTGGCAACCTGCATAGCGGCATGGGTGAACAACTCCACGTGCCCGGCTTTTTTGCTTTTTGTTTTGCGCACACCTTTTGCCACCAAGCGCAACTTGCCGCGATGCGGCGTGTACACCGTCAGCAGACGGTCAGCTTCGCCAAAATCACGGCGACGCAGGATGATGGCATCAGTATTGTAGAGGCGTTCACTCGTCATTCGTCACTCGTCATTCGTCACTTGGCAGATGTTCCGGTCCGAAGCTGTCCGGCAAGAGTGCCGCCAGCGTCGTCACCCGATGAGCGCCCGCCGCATCGGTGATGATGACGGTCAGGTCGGGCGCAAATTCGCGCAACACCTGACGGCAACTGCCGCACGGCGAACCGCCGTTTTCGGTGGCGACGGCAATCGCGGCGAAATCGCGCTCGCCCGCACTGACCGCTTTGAACACGGCGGTGCGCTCGGCGCACATGCACAGCCCGTAGGCGGCGTTTTCGACGTTACAGCCTTCGTAAATTTTTCCGTCGGCGGTCAGCAGCGCCGCGCCCACTTTATAACCCGAATAGGGCGCGTATGCCTTCTCTCGCGCCGCAATCGCTTTTTGAATTAAATCAATATTTTTTTTCAAAATTCTTTACCCTTTTTTTACTGAATGCGTGCAATAAAAGTGCTACAATGGTAGAAGCCCCGATGTCCGTGTGCGCTAAAACCATAATTTAAAGAAGGTTATTATGAACACAGAATTTATCTGGATGGCAGTTGAAGCCGGTGTACTTATTCTGATAATCAACGCCTACGCTCATTATGTCTCCAAAAATGGTTTGATTGCAAAAATTGTCCTGATGACATCCCCTGCCATTGCCATAACATTTCTGATGGGATTCATGTTCGCCACATATGGTTTCTGGCCCCTAACCGCCATCTCCTTCTTAATTGTCGGCTTAATTACCAGCTTCTTTTTCATTTGGGCAATGTCGAAATGGGTGGTCGTCCCCATCAACACCATCGCCCAAATTAGCCAGCAGATAGCCGTTGGAAACTTGGAACAAACGATTGAAGTACGGGGCAAAGATGAAATCGGACAGATGACCCGTGCCGTCCAAAAAATGCTCGGCTACCTGCATGAGCTTGCCAAAATGGCTAACAGTATAACGCAGGGTGATTTAAGCGTCAAAGTCCGGCAGAAATCCGAGCAGGATACGCTGGGCAAAACCTTCAATCAAATGAACAGAACTTTGCGCAATCTGATTGGCTATCAGGTCATCAGCTCGCTCAACCTTGAAAGAACCATCGCCCAGCTCATCGCCGTGGGGGAAAAAACAGATGTCGCCATCAAAACCGTGACCACCACCCTTGATGACGTTGCCGCCGATATTGACCAGCAGGCGCAGACAGCGCAAGACGCGGAAGAGAAAATCGCCCAACTGACGATTGCCATCAACCAAATTGCCGAGGGCGCACAGGGACAGGCACACGCCGTGCAAGAGATGACCGTGTACGCGGAAGAATTATCCTCCGAATTGGCGCAGGTTTCGCACAACGCTCAAACCGGCGCCAGGGTCAGCCAGCAAAACGCCGAAGTGGCGCACGAAGGCGCCGCCACCGTCCAAGAGGCGGTGGAAGCGATGCACACCATCAAAAACGTGGTTTCCATTGCCGGGAAAAAAGTCGAGCAGATGGCGGAACATTCGGCGGCAATTGGCGACATTCTGGTGACCATTGACAATATCGCCGGGCAAACCAATTTGCTGGCGCTGAATGCCGCCATCGAAGCCGCCAGAGCCGGCGAGCAGGGGCGCGGGTTCGCCGTGGTCGCGGATGAAGTTCGCAAACTTGCCGAAAAAACCAGCCGCGCCACCCAAGAAATCGGCGATTTGATTCATGCCGTTCAGCAAGGCACAAATGAAGCCGTAGAAGCGATGCACACCAGTTTGGAATATGTGGCAAACGGCTCGACGTTGGCGGAGAAGGCGGGGGAATCGCTGGAAACCATCACCAACATTGCCCGGCAGGTCAAACAAAATGTAGAGCAGATTGTCACCGCCGCCGATAGAATGGATCGCGCCAAAAACAACCTGATGCAAGCGGTGGAAAGCACCTCTGCCATTGTGGAGGAAAACAGCGCCATCACCGAAGAGATGTCCGCCAACAGCACCGCCATCATTTCGGTGATTGAGCAGGTTTCTGCAGTGAGCCGGAAAACAAATCTGGCGGCGCAAAAAGCCAACGATGTCACCAACAACATGGTTTTGCAGCTAAAATCGTTCACCGGCATGGCGCAGGGGCTGGGTATTTTGGCGCAACAGTTGGCAGACCTCACCGACCCCAATGCGCTGGCATATCACCGTCGAATGGAAAACGAGCTGGTCGAAAAAGGTTCGCGGTTAGCCGTTGAAGTGTCCGCCAAAATCAGCCGCATCTTCGAGGATGCCATCGCCACGGGGGTGCTGACCGAAGCAGAACTCTTTGACACGAATTATCAGCCCATCCCCAATACCAACCCGCAAAAATATCACACCGCTTATGACTGGTTCACCGATAAAGAGATTCTGCCCATTGAAGATGCCTGTTTGGCAGACACCGACATCGTTTTTGTGGTTGCGGTTGATGTGAACGGCTATTTGCCCACCCACAATACCCGCTACAGCAAACCGCTCACCGGCGATTACGATACCGATTTGGTCGGCAACCGCACGAAACGCATTTTTGATGACCCGGTGGGGTTGATGGCGGGGCAAAATACGGATGGCGTGCTGGCTCAAATTTACTGGCGCGACACCGGGGAAGTGATGTGGGATGTTTCGCATCCCATTATGGTCAATGGGCGGCATTGGGGCGGACTCCGATTCGGCATTTCAAAGAAGCGGGTGGTCGCCGGAACCATTCAAGCCGTGGAAAGCATCAACGCGAAAATGCTGTCATCCATTGTGGATTAGCGTAACTTTTGTGCCACTAACATTCGTGTATGTGTTCATTCCCCCCGTTTATGAGGAACCTGACGCACGCCAGCCACAATCATAGCTATGCCCAGCAGTGCTAAAATTGCTAACAAGGTCAGCCAAACCAGGGTATTTGAAGCCGACCAATCAATTTTTTTCACGGTCGCATCTACGATAATTATTCCCAAAATTGCAAAGATGCTAAAGGTAGCTTCAGTCAATCCGGCAGCGATAAATTCAGCGTGTGTCGCAAACGTAGCTACAGAAGCCATCATAACGCCGCCGGTAATAAATGTTGCACTATATAGTTGGCTATGAAATACATCTAATTTCCACGGAAACAAACTGCTAAAAATATCTGGTAGAAATATCAATCCGAGACCATACAGAGTAAGTAAGAAGCTTGTGCCACGCAAGATATAACGCCAATTGCGTGACACAGGATTTAAGTGGATTGTGGGCATAGAACGATACAACCATAAATGATAGCCTGCATTTAAAGGCAGCAAAACATACAATGCAAACCATGCCCAGACTGACCATAACTTGAAATCAAACTGATTGCTGGTAAATAATGAGACAACAAGAATAATAAAAGTGAATGTAAAAATCGCCTTTAACACCGGACGAGTTGGTGACCAGCGCCCTGAAAGATACATAAAGCCAATTGGAAGCAATGCACCCAGATATATTGCGCCCAGAAAACGGGTGTTAAAGGGTGCTATCAGCCAGGGCCATTGAGCGCGGGTAATTTCTGGAAAAAAGAACAAACCAAAACCAGCGCCCATAAGGACCAACGTCTCAACCAGAGTAAATGCCCTCAAAAAAGGTGTAATCAAGGGATTTTTATCCATCAAGTTCATCTTCAACCTCCTAACGTATCAACGCGCCCGCAGGGTGTACTCCGCTGATGAGCGAAACCCCCACCGACCCCGCGCCTTTCCCCAGCAATGCGCCGGGGTTGCACACCGTGTTGCACCCCAGCGATACATCATCGCCCAAAATGGCGCCGAATTTCCACAGCCCGGTGGGGATGACGGTGTCGCCGTGCCGCACGCGAATTTCCGTCCCGCGCAGTTTGAAATTCGCCAGTTTTGTCCCCGCGCCCAAATTGACACGATTGCCCAAAACGCTGTCGCCCACATAGGCAAAGTGTCCGGCTTTGGCATCATCTAAAAAGATGGCGTTTTTCACCTCGGTGCTGTGCCCGATGACGCAATTTCGCCCGGCGATGACCTTGCCGCGAATGTACGCCCCGTGCCGCACCACCGTTCCCGCGCCGATGATAGCGGGTCCGGCGATGTACGCGCCCGGTTCGACAATCGCCCCTTCCGCAATGAAAATTTGGTCGCCAATGAGATACGCGCCGGGATGCACCGTGCCCAAAATGGCGGGACGCAAATTCGCCGCCAGATAATCGGCGATGCGGGGCAACACGTCCCAAACGTTGATGATGCCCTCGAAGATGGCTCGGTGTTCAAAATTTGTCAGGTCGAAATAGATTTCGGGAGAAAATTTTTTCATTTTTCATTCTTCATTTTTAATTGTTGTTCCGCTTCCGCCAAATGTTGGGGCGTATTAATGCCCATCGTTTCCGATAAATTATCGGTGGTGAGCGCGCGCACCGTATATCCGTCCGCCACTGCCAGCGCCACCAAATCGGTGAGGTAATATTCCCCCTTCGCGCTGAGGGTGATTTTGGGGAGCGCATCCCACAGCCAACCGGCGCGAATGCAGTACACCCCGGTGTTCAGTTCGTTGATAGTCAATTGTTCGGGGGTGCAGTCCGCTTCTTCCACAATAGCGATGACGTTTTCGGTATTGTCGCGCACAATACGCCCGAAACCGCGCGGATTGTCGGCAATGACGGTGAGCATGGTCAGCGGATGGGGGTTTTCCGCCTGCGCCGCCACCAGTCGCGCCAGCGTGGCGTCGGAGATGAGCGGCATGTCGCCGTACAAAATCAGCACATCCCCGCGAGCGTTTTTCAGTGCGTCTTTTGCCTGCATCACCGCGTGCCCCGTGCCGAGTTGCTCGCGCTGCAAGGCGTAGCGCACCCCCTCGCCGATGGTTTCGCGCACCAGATCGGCGCGATGCCCGACCACCAGCACAATTTCGGCGGGGGCGAGCGTCCGCACGGTGTCAATCACATGCTGCACCAACGGTTTCCCACCCAGCCGATGCAGCACCTTCGGCAGGTCGGATTGCATGCGGGTTCCCTTCCCCGCCGCCAGAATGATGACGGAAAGATTGGTCGTGTCGGTCATGCTTAAGCCCTCGGGGCAATGATTTGTTTGCACATGTTTTTAATCCTTTGGGTGAAGCGCGGCGCGGCATCTTTTGCGATGCGCCGGTATCGCGCGCCGGATTTCGGTTGTATCAATTCTCTCGCCTCCATGCAATAAACGAATTTTCCGGTTTGGTCGGCGATTGTTATCGCCTGCGATAGTTCCCCTTCCACAAAAAAAACCGAGTCCGTTTCGGCATAGATTTTCGCTTTGAAGGTCGCCGTATCAAAATCCTGCTTCTCGCGCATCATTAATTGCCTGTATTTCACGCCGTACCGGGCGAGCCATGCTTCCGTTTGTTTTCTGTACTTTTGCGGACACTCGGTGATAAGCCGCCCGATGGGTTGGCTCGGCAGAAACCACGGTTCGGCGGTGGCGATGAATTGTTCATATGCCTGAGCGGTGCGGATGTCCTCCGGGGTGGGCGTGGGGCAAAGTACGCCCTCCAGCGCGACACATCCATGCGGAATGAAATAATCATGGTGCAGCAAATTCCACTCGAAGATGGTCGGACCTTTTAAGACTTCCGCGAAAAAATTCACCTGCTGTTTTGCTTTTTGAGCCTATATTTCGCAGTTGAAAAACGGAATAGACAACCGGAGTTGAATTTATT
>CAZMXX010000080.1:0-12332 GCA_964570315.1 uncultured Anaerolineaceae bacterium
AGAGTGAGCAGCTGGCGAGATTGGTAGCGGGTATGGGCAGAGATGCCCGCACTGTGTTCCGCACAGGGTCCGCGCACGGACGAAGCCGACGGAGGACCAGACGGTCAGGTAAGCGGTACAAGTCGAGCAGTTTGTCCGGGGTATCCACCCGCTGGATGTCTTGGGTCGGTTTGTGGTCGGGGAGGAGACGCCGCCCGACAAGCGCCATAAACGCAATCCCCACCACCAGCAAAATGATGCCGACCGGGGTGTATTCAAAAAAGCCGAATGGCGCGAATCCGTTTTCCTGCAACACGTCGCTCACAATGATGTTCGGCGGCGTGCCGATGAGCGTCAGCGCGCCCCCCATTGATGAGGCGAAAGCGAGCGGAATCAGCAATTTCGAGGGACTCACTTTTGCGCTGATCGCCAAACTGATGATGGCGGGCATCAGCACGGCAACCGTGCCAGTATTGCTCATAAATCCGGACAGAATGGCGACCGCAATCATAATGGTGATGGTCAATCGGAGTTGGTTGGTTCCGGCAATTGCCAAAATGCGCCGCCCAATCATCCCCGCCAGCCCGGTTTGCATGATTGCGCCGCCCAAAACAAACAGCGCGGCAATCATAATCACCGAGGTGCTGGAAAAACCGGCGATGGCTTCTTTGGTGGTGAGTAATCCGGTGAGTACCAATGCCACGACAACGCCCAGCGCCACAACATCCAGCCGGACCCATTCCGTGACGAATAAAATGATGGATACCGCTAAAATCGCAACGGCATACCACATTTGAAGTGTCATCTTGCCTCCAAAACAAAAAAACCGCTAAAATAGCGGGTTGAGAAATACACTATCTTGTTTCATAAACCCCGCAACGGGGCGCATCACTGCGACGAAGGCTATTCATCATTCCGCAGAGAGTATATCAAACCCGATGTTATTCGTCAATATGTTGTGCATTTTTGCACCACCGAGTTCGCAGCCGTTTGACAAAATGAGGTAATTTGATACCTTTATGGGGAGGGAAGCGTGATGACGATGAAACAGCAGGAAAAAACATTATTGCAGGCATTACAACGGGGCGAACCCCACGCCTGTGATGAAATGATTCAACGATATTCCGGCAAGATTTACAATGTCGCCCTGCGGTTGACCGGGCATCCCAATGAAGCGGAAGAAGTGTTGCAGGAAACGTTCATCAATGCCTGCCGAGGTGTGAGTGCCTTTGAGGGGCGCGCCAGTCTGCAAACGTGGCTGTATCGCATTGCCACCAACAACGGCTTGATGCGTTTGCGGCGGAAGAAAACCCCCACCGTTTCGTTGGATGTTTCCGTCACCGGCAAAACCGATGAAAGCCCGCGCGAGCTGAGCGACTGGCATTGGGACCCGGAATCGCTGGTGCTGTCGGAGGAACTGCGGCAGGCAATGGATGATGCCGTGGCGCAACTGCCGGAAACATTGCGCTCCGTGTTTGTATTGCGGGATGTGGAAGGCTTTTCCACCAAAGAAACAGCGGAGATTCTGGACATTTCTGCGAGCAGCGCGAAAGTGCGCTTGCATCGGGCGCGGCTTTTTCTGCGCGAACAATTGGCGGCATATTTTTCCAATTCCCAAAAAGAGCAAACAGCCTCATGACCAACCATCACTCGCATTCAGCCCGCTGTCATGAATTGATGACCCAAATTTCGGCGTATATTGATGCCGAATTGGAAGCTCATCTGTGCGCCGAACTGGAACAACATCTGGAAAATTGCGTCGATTGCCGGATAATACTGAACACAACCCAAAAGACCATCGAACTGTACCGCCGCCATTACCGGCTGGGCAGCGTCGCGTTGCCGCCCGCAATTGAATCGAGATTGCGGCAGGCGCTGGCAGATGCCGGTTATGCCTCCCCCGGCGATGAATAAAGGGTGATGGTTCAATTTGACGGGTGGAATTGTGCGAGCGGTCTTCTTCCATACACAATCACGAACATTCACCCGGCTAGTCAAAAATAGTCGCCATCCAAGATTGTTCATTTTACCCCAATTCTTTGCAGCTGAAGCAATTTTTGCATTCTGACAGAAAATCCCTTAAAATTCGTCTAATTTAATATCCATTATATTTCATCAAATTCATTTTACGGTTCGATACCGAGAGGGTATCCGAAACACCGCAGCTATTTTCCCCGGTCATGGTTTTTATCGTCATCCCGGAAAACCGACAGACGTTTGGCATGTATTATGTCCTTTCGCGTCGGTGTTGTCTGCATATATTTGTGAACCGGAAGGAGGTGGGTTAACACAACTATAAACTGTTCACGTAAACAACTACCCGTTTTGTTGTTTTGAGTTTCATTAAAATTTTTTGGGAGGAAAAAAATGAAACGTTTCTTAGTTATGCTTGTAGTGTTGTCTGCTCTGGTATTGAGTGTTGCAGCTTGTGGCGGTTCCACCGAAACAAAGGGGAACACCGCCAGCGGCGGGACTCAAACAATTGTCATTGGTTACACCGGGTCGCAAACCGGCAAATATGAAGTTTCATCGCGCAATCAAACCCGCGGGTTTGAATTGTGGATGGAAGAAATCAACAAAGAAGGCATTAAACTTTCTGATGGCACGGTCGTGAAATTCGACGTAAAAACCTACGACGATGAAAGCGCCAAAGAACGTGTCCAATTGCTGTACACCCAGTTGATTGACCAAGACAAAGCCGATTACCTGATTAGCCCGTACAGCAGTGGTCTGACTGACGCCGCCGCCGTGATTGCCGAACAAAAAGGCAAAGTGATGATTACCACCGGTGCGGCATCGGATGCCACCTACAAAAAAGGACTCACCTCGGTATTCCAACTGTACACCCCCGCCAGCCGCTACCTCACCGGCGCAGTGGACTTGTTGGGCAGCCTCGACCCCGCCGCGAAGAAAATCGCCATTGTGTATGAAAATGCCAAATTCGCCACCGGCGTTGCAGAAGCCGCCAAAGCCTATGCGGAAAGCAAAGGCTATGAAGTGGTCATGTTTGAAGGATACGACGGCGAAACCACCGACTTCGCGCCCTTCATCAACAAAATTACCAGCGCAAAACCGGACGCGATCATGGGTGGCGGGCACTTTAACGATGGCAGCACCTTCGCCCGCCAACTGTACGAAAAAGGCGCCGACCCCAAAATGCTGGCATTATTGGTTGCCCCGCCCGAACTGAAATTCGCCGACTTGGGCGATGCCGCCGTGGGCGTGATTGGTCCCAGCCAGTGGGAACCGAAAGCGAACTACAGCGAAGCCTCCGCGAAGAAAGCCGGTTTGGCATGGTACGGACCCTCGGTGAACGACTTCACCGCCGCATTCCAAGCAAAATATAACGAAGAACCCAGCTACCACGCCGCAGGCGGGTACGCTGCCGGGTTGCTCCTGGAATACGCCATTAAAAAAGCAGATTCAACCGACCCCGAAAAAGTGAAAGCCGTATTGAATGATGTTGACCTGCTGACCTTCTACGGACACATCAAATTCGACAGCTCTGCCGAAGCGCACGGTCTGCAAGTTGCACACAGCATGGTCTATGTGCAATGGCAAAAAGACAGCAGCGGCAATCTGGTCAAAGAAGTGGTCTGGCCCCAAGAAGGAAAATCGGCTGACGCGCTGTATCCAATGTCAAAATAATGAGTTGTTTCTGAAACCATTTGCCGGTGTGTCGGGATGACACTCGACATACCGGCAAAAAACAGGAGTTAATTTATGGACCATCTTGTTGCTTCTTTAGCCGATGGCCTGTTACTGGGGTTTGTCTATGGTTTGGCGGCTATGGGGTTAACCATTATCTTTGGGGTAATGGATGTCGTTAATTTGGCGCACGGACCGCTGATTGCACTCGGCATGTTCGGCATATTATTGCTGGCGGGCGCCAGCGGTGTAGGGTTGCATCCATATGTCGCGCTGATTGTGGTCGCGTTCATCGGCTTGACGTTTGGATTTATCATCTACTTTATTGCGGTGCACCGCGTTTTGGAAGCGCCGCCACTTTCCTCGTTGCTTTCTACCTTTGCCGTAAATATGATGATCATCGGCGTGGGGACGGCAGTCTTCACCACCTCGCCGCAAAATGTGGAATTCAGTTTGGGTAGCGTGCAAATCGGCTCGGTGACACTGCTCGGCACGCGGCTGGTTGCGGCGCTGATTGCGCTGTCGGTCACCGGATTGTTGTATCTCTTTTTGTATCGCACCCCGCCCGGCAAAGCCATCCGCGCGGTTGCCAACAACCGCGCCGCCGCGGAGCTGATGGGCATTCCGGCAACCCAAACCCTGGCATTGAGCTTCGGCATCGGGTCTATGCTGGCAATGCTTTCCGGGGGGCTGATTGCCACTTTCTTCTCGTTCAACATCCTTTCCGGTGGCATCTATGAGCTGAAAAGCTTTGTGATTGTGGTGCTGGGTGGCTTGGGCAACCCCACCGGCGCATTGCTCGGCGGATTGATTTTGGGCGCGATTGAAGGAATTGTCCCCACCTTTATGCCCGTGAGCTGGGTTCCGGTCATCGAATTTTTATTGTTCGTTATCATCATGGTAGTTCGCCCTAGCGGGTTATTGGGGGAACGATAATATGAATAGCTGGAAATATCCTGCATTTTGGATTGCACTGTTATTGGTGGTGGTGGCAGGGATTATCCCCGGCATCACCGGCTCCAACATCCTGCGTGAAAATATGTTCCTCATTTTGCTGGCAGTTGCATTGGCATCAAGCCTGAACATTCTGCTGGGATACGCCGGATACGTGAGCTTCGGACACATTGTATTTTATGGTCTCGGCGGCTATTTAGGACTGTTTCTCATCGCAAACTATGGTCTTCCATTGTGGATAGCCATCCTTGCCGGCGGCATCATCGCCGGATTGTTGGCGCTGTTGCTGGGCTGGGCGCTGTTACGTTTGCGAGGGGCATATTTTGCGCTGGCAACGCTGGGCGTGAATGAAGCCGTGCGAACCTTCATCAACAACTTTGGTCCCTTTGGCGGTCCCCTTGGTATTGAATTGCAATTTTCAATCTACAAGCAATATGATAATGCACAGTGGACAACCTACTGGATGATATTTGCACTCACCATTATCGCCATCGTGCTGAGTTACGCCGTGAAATTCTCGCGGTTCGGGCTGGGACTGATGGCAATTCGTGAAGATGAAGACGCCGCAATGGCGATGGGCGTGCGCACACCTGCCACCAAAACGATGGCGTATGTCCTTTCCGCCATCATTCCCGGCATGCTGGGCGTCATCTTCTTCTTCCGCAACAGCAGTATTGACCCCGGTGGCGCTTTCCGCCTGACCCGCTCCATCGAAATGATCGTCATGGTCATGCTCGGCGGGCAGGGGACGGTACAGGGTCCTCTCATCGGTGCGGCATTATATGAAGCCATACGGAGCTTCTTGGTCACCAGCCCGATATTCAAAGACCTGCAACTCGCTTTTTCCGGGCTGATGCTGTTGATAATCATCTTGTTTATCCCCTCCGGGGTGATTGGCTGGCTGCGTAGCCGTTACAGACAACTTTGGAGGGTATTAGAATGAGCGTCTCGAAAACGGAAATCATTTTGCAACTTAAAGGCGTCACCAAACGCTTCGGCGGCTTGGTGGCAGTCAACAACGTCACGTTTGATTTACCGCGCGGGCAAATTTTAGGGCTGATTGGTCCTAACGGCGCGGGGAAAACCACCCTGTTCAACGTCATCAATGGCGTTTACGCCCCCACCGAAGGGCACGTCATCTTCAACGGAACCGATGTCAGCGGCTGGAAACCCTATGACGTGGTGCAGCTTGGGCTGGCTCGGACGCATCAGATTGTGCGCCCCCTGAACGACCTGACTGTGCTGGAAAACGTCATCGCCGGGGCGTGCTATGGACATGAAAACCATTCCCTCAAATCCGCCGCCGCGATTGCCGATGAAGTTCTGGATTTTGTGGGGCTTTCTCCCCGCCGGGACATGCTCGCCGGCAGTCTGAATGTCGGGCAGAAAAAACGGCTGGAAATGGCGCGCTCGCTCGCCGCTCGTCCGCATCTGCTGTTGCTGGACGAAGTCCTTGCCGGTCTCAATCCCACCGAAATCGCGGAGATGGTGGAAGTTGTGCTGAAAATCCGTGAGCAGGGTGTAACCATCCTGATTATTGAACACGTGATGCACGCGCTGATGAACGTTTCCGACCGCGTCATTGTGCTTGATTATGGACAACTCATCGCCGAAGGTTTGCCCACGGAAGTGGCGAATGACCCCAAAGTCATTGACGCTTATTTGGGCGACCCCGACTTGGCGAAACGACTCATGGAAAACGCGGATGGAGAATAGCCGATGACGACAGTAATGGAAGTAAATGGTATCGCCTCCGGTTATGGCGAAGTGCAAATTTTGTGGAACGTCTCGCTGAAGCTGGAGAAAGGAAAGCTCACGTCACTGGTTGGCTCAAACGGCGTTGGAAAAACAACCCTGCTGAAAACCATCATGGGGTTGGTCAAACCGTGGCAGGGGAACGTCGTCTTTCACGGGAAAGACATCACCGGTCTTGCGCCGCACACCAAAGCGTCGCAGGGGATTATTCTGGTGCCGGAAGGGCGGCAACTGTTCACCGATATGTCCGTGTACGAGAATCTGGAAATGGGTGCGTTCAGCAAGCGCAGCAAAGCGAATTTCCATCAAAACTTGGAAAAAGTGTACGATATGTTCCCCCGGTTGAAAGAACGCACCAATCAAAAAACCGGCACGCTCTCCGGTGGGGAACAGCAGATGGTCGCCGTTGCCCGCGGGTTGATGTCGGAACCCGACGTGCTGATGATTGATGAACTTTCGTTGGGGTTGGCGCCGTTTTTGGTTTTAGACCTGTTTGAAATTCTGCGCCGCCTGCGTAAAGAAGGGCTGACCATGCTGCTGGTTGAGCAAAATGTGCAGATGGCGCTGGCTGTGAGCGACTACGCTTACGTGGTGGCAGACGGGCGGGTTGAGATTGAAGGTCCCTCCAGAGAAGTTGCCGCTAACGAAAGAGTGCGCGAAGCGTACTTGGGCATTTAACGCAAGTTACCTGCAAAACGTCCACTGCCAAATACGGGGTGGACGTTTTTTTTGGGGCGGATTTTGTGCCCCAATGTAACCTTTTCGCCGATTGTGCATCTAAAGCCATAGAACACAACGAATGCCCGCTGAACGGTGCAATTCGTTATCCTAATTAGGAGGATTTGTATGGCATTGTTAAAAGAAGAAGACCGCAAACATCTGATGAATGAATTTGCGGCACTCAAAGACCCGGTGAAAATGATTGTTTTCACGCAAGAGAATGAATGTCAGTATTGCAAAGAAACCCGCATGATTGCGGAGGAAGTTTCCGAGCTGTCCGACAAGATTTCGCTGGAAGTGTACGATTTTCAACGCGATAGCGAAATTGCCGAAACCTACCACATCGACAAAATTCCGGCGACGGTCATCATGCGCGGCGGGGAGACCCCCAAAGACTTCAACTTGCGCTATTTCGGCATTCCGTCCGGTTATGAATTTAGTTCCATCATTGAAGACATTATGATGGTCTCCGGCGGGGATTCCGGCTTGTCTGCGGACACGAAGGCATTTTTAGCCAACCTGAGCGAGCCGCTGCATTTGCAGGTGTATGTCACCCCCACGTGACCATACTGTCCCCAGGCGGTTCGCCTGGCTCACCAAATGGCATTTGAAAGCGACAACGTTCGCGGCGACATGGTGGAAGCCATTGAATTCCCGCATCTTTCCAACAAATATCACGTGCAGGGGGTTCCCCGCACCGTGATAAACGAAGTGGGATTCTTGGAAGGGGCTGCACCCGAGCAAATGTTGGTTGCAAAAATCAAAGAGGTTATTCAATAAACGGAGGACGATGATGGCGAAAGAACCGACTCGCAAAAAACAACCCAAAGTCATCGTGTTTTCTACCCCAACGTGTAAATTCTGTACCGCGGCGAAACGGTATTTCCGGCAAAACGGCATCCGCTTCCGTGATGTGGATGTTTCCCGCGATGCCGCCGCCGCGCGTGATATGCAGCGACGCAGTGGGCAATCGGGCGTCCCGGTGATTCAAATTGGCGGACACATTATTGTCGGCTTCGACCGCCCAAAAATAGACCGGCTACTTGGCTTATAAAGCAAGAACGTGTATAATTTGGCGGTGGGAATTAGCACTCTTTGCCAAAGAGTGCTAAAATATCTCCACAAAAAAATAATGCATAACGTTACTTTAAAATAAAATTTGATGGAGGTAAAACTATGACTAACATTGAACCACTGGGCGCTCGAGTTCTGGTAAAAATTCTGGAGCAAGAGGCAAAAACCAGCAGCGGCATTCTGTTGCCTGAATCCGCCAAAGAAAAACCCCAAGAAGGTATCATTGAAGCAGTTGGCAATGAAGAAGATATGACCACCGGACTTGCCGTGGGCGATAAAGTGTTGTTTGCCAAATACAGTGGTACCGAAATTAAACAGGGTGACGACACCTACCTGATTCTGAACGAAGATGATGTGCTGGCGCGCTTGAGCTAACCACACCATCCACAAGGTGACATTTTTGCAGGGGCGGACATCGGTTCGCCTCTGTTTTTTTGTGGGAATTCGCCGAAATGTTGTAACCAAATTGCGTTTCATGCATCTAATAATATGAACGGCACGAGCTGTGCCGCACCATATAAAAATTAGACGAGGGCAACATGAAAATCGCATTTCCAACCAACGATGGTGAAAAAATTTCCGCGCATTTTGGACGCGCCACACATTTTCTGGTGGTCACGGTGGAAAATGGTGCGGAAACGCACCGCGAATTGCGGGAGAAAGCGCATCACGGCGCGTCGAACCAGCCGCACACGCACGGACACAACCACGGCGGCATGGTCAGCCCGCTGGCAGATTGTCAGGTGCTCATTGCCGGTGGGATGGGCATTCCCGCCGCGCAAGCCGTCGAGCGCGCCGGTGTGCAGCTCATTCCCACCGGCATCCAAACAATCAACGCCGCACTGGCGGCATTTTTGCAGGATAATCTAACGCCGGAACCGAGCCGAATTCACGCCCCCGGTCATCACGCTCATTGAGGTTGCCATGGCACATAAAACACGCAAAAAAACTCGTGTGCGCTCAAAACAGTGGTTTTACATCAATTTTCTGCTGGCAGGGCTGTTGATTGTCGGGGCGGGATTGGGATTCATTTGGGCAAATAAACCGGTCACTTCCGCGGCGACCATTGCGGCAGCGGCGGCGGATGCGCCCGTGCGCGCCGCCCCGAATTTCACCCTGAAAACGCTCTCCGGCGAGACGGTCAGCCTCGCCGATTATCGCGGGCAAGTGGTGCTGGTCAATTTCTGGGCATCATGGTGTCCGCCGTGCGTGGCAGAATTGCCGACGCTCCACCAGTTTTACCTGTCGCACAAGTCTGACGGTTTTGTGGTGCTGGCGGTGAATGCCGAGGAAAATGAACCGACCATCCGGCAGTTTGTCGAGCGGAACGGTTACACCTTCCCGGTGCTGGTTGATTCCGCTGCCACCGCCGCCAACGCCTACGATGTCCGCGCCATTCCCGCCAGTTTCATTGTGGATCAAGACGGGAATATCCGGTACATTCATCGCGGCGAAATTGACACGCAAACCCTGAAAACAGTGGTGGAACCCCTGTTGACTTTTTAGACGATACCCAATCCGGGTAAAAAGATCATCCCGAAAAAATATATTGCAGGAGAATTGACTCATGGAAATGGTTATTGATTTCCCCGGCGGCGCACGGGTGGACGCCCATTTTGGCGGCTTCACCGTGAAAACCGACCAAGCCCCATACGCGGGCGGCGAAGGCTCTGCCCCCGCACCGTTCAGCGTCTTTTTGGCATCTATCGGCACGTGTGCCGGCATTTATGTGCTGAGTTTCTGTCAGCACCGTGGATTGCCCACCGACGATATTCGCATCGTTCAGCGGGTGCAGGGCAACCGCCTCACCGGCATGGTGGATAATATTGAGTTGGAAATTCAAGTGCCGCCCACCTTCCCCGAAAAATATTACGCCGCGCTGGTGCGCTCTGCCGACCAATGCGCGGTGAAAAAGCATCTGGAAAATCCCCCGAAATTTAACGTCCACACGACGGTTGTGGAGCCGGTAGCCTGAATGTCGGCGCCGACATCATCCCCCATTGAAGCTTTTTGGCGGCGATATTGCGCCCGCCACCCCGACGCCGCCGACCAGCCCCTCCCCGAAGCGTGGGGTTTCGGCGATTCGGCGACGATGGCGGACGAGCTGGGCGCGCTGGTGGTGCAGGGCATCAAAACCGCCACGTGCAGTTTGCTGTGGGAATATGAAGACGGGGACGAACCGGTTCCCCGCGCGGGCGATTTGAGCATCATTCTGGATGGGGCGGGGCATCCGATGTGCATCATCCGCACCACCGCGGCGGACATTGTCCCGTTCAACGCCGTAACCGCCGATTTCGCCTTTGCGGAAGGGGAGGGCGACCGCTCGCTGGCGTATTGGCGGCGGGCGCACCGCCGATTTTTCACCCGGCAGTGTGCGACGCTCAACCGCGAATTTTCCGACACCATCCCGCTGGTGTGCGAGCGATTTGAGGTCATCTTCGCCGAATGACTCGAAAGGGCGCGATTCCATCGCGCTCTTTTTTTGTTTCCGGCAAACCTGACGGGCAATTCTCAGCAAACTTTCAGGAAACGTTTATAATATAAAGAGAAACTGTTCTGATGAGGATGCCGATGACCACAATTTTGGTGGTAGATGATGATGCAAACCTGTTGAAAATGATGCGCCGCACGCTGATATATGAAGGCTTCTCGGTGCAAACAGCAGAGAATGGCGTGGATGCGCTGCGTGTGCTGGAGAAAAAACGGGTGGATGTGATTGTGCTCGATTGGATGATGCCGGAGATGGACGGCATCACCCTGACCGCCGAGTTGCGGGCGATGGGCGACGATACCCCCATCCTGATGCTCACTGCGCGTGATACGGTGGAAGACCGCGTGACGGGGCTGGACAGCGGCGCGGATGATTACCTGATGAAACCCTTCGCCCCCAGTGAATTGCAGGCGCGTTTGCGCGCGTTGCTGCGCCGCTTCAAAAAAACATCCCCCACCGCGAAACCCCTCACTTTCAGCGACCTTTCCCTCGACCCCGGCACGCGCGAGGTGCGGCGCGGCGACCGGCGCATAGAATTGACCCCCAAAGAATTCGATTTGCTGCAATATTTTCTCATCAACCCCCGGCAGGTGCTCCCCCGCGACCGGATTTTGGAGGAAATTTGGGGCTACGATTTTGGCGGGGCGGAGAATGTGCTGGAAGTGTATATCGGTTATCTGCGGCGAAAAATGGAAGCGGGCGGCAAACCCCGGTTGATTCACACCGTGCGCGGCGTCGGCTACGCCCTGCGGGAGGACTGATGTCCATTCGGTTGCGATTGACGCTGCTGTACAGCGGCATTTTGGCGCTGACGCTGGTGCTGTTCAGCGTGGGGGTGTACGGCTTGCAGGCGCGTACCGGCTTGCAGGAAATCGAAGAAAAACTCGCCGCCACCGGACGGATACTCAATTTTATTGACCGTCCCCCACCCCCCGCGGGAGGGATTCCGTTGCCCAAAATCCCCCGCGAGCGTTTTCCGAGCCAGCCGTATTGGTCGGTGCGGGCGGTGAACGGCACTGTGCTGCGCAGTGACCCCAATTTGGATAATGTGGCTTTGCCCCTCAGTGATGCCGCGCGGCAAAAAGTTTTGTCCGGCGACGGTGTGTCACAGGAAATTGACACCATCGGCGAGGAACGATTTTTGATATACAGCCGCCGCTGGCAAGTGTCCGGTCACGAGGTGATTGTGCAGGTTGGTGTTTCGCTGGCGGAGCATGACCGCTCGCTGCGCCGTTTGGCGCGCATGCTGGCAATGGGCAGCGGGGTGATTGTGCTGTTGGCGTTCGGCATTGGCTGGTGGCTGGCGGGCTACACCCTGCGTCCCATTGACCGGCTGACCCATACCGCGCACGCCATCGGGGAGGCGCAGGATTTTAGCCGTCGGGTGGATTATGACGGTCCGCCGGATGAAATCGGGCGGCTGGCGACCACCTTCAATTTGATGCTGGAACGGTTGCAGACGGCGTTCCGGCAGGTGGAAGAATCGCTGGGGCGGCAGAAACAATTTGTGGCGGATGCCTCGCATGAGTTGCGCACCCCGCTCACCACCATTCGCGGCAATTTGGGGCTGTTGCAGCGCCAACCGCCGCCGGATACGGCGGAGCAGGTGGATATTGTGGCGGATATGGTGGCGGGAACCGACCGCTTGGTCCGGCTGGAGCAGAATCTGCGAGGGTGGGCAGGCGTAAATGGGTCCGGCAGCATCCGACGT
>CAZMXX010000081.1:0-12249 GCA_964570315.1 uncultured Anaerolineaceae bacterium
ATGGGGATAGAGGTGAACGACATCACCCAATCGCCGGAACACAGCCATTTTTTGGCGTTGGGCGTTGACCGGGATTTGAATAAATACGCCGCCACGCCCCAAGCGCTCATTGACAAAGTGAACGACATCGGCGGCGTGGGGTTCATTGCCCACCCGTTTGAACGCGCCGCCCCCCTTTTCGGCGAAGGGAAAATCCCCTGGAAACATTGGGACGTGCAGGGCTACACCGGGCTGGAATTGTGGAATTACATGTCGGAATTCAAATCGTTCCTCACCGGCAAACCTCGCGCCATTTACGCCGCCTTCGCGCCCGACCGATTCATCACCGCCCCCTTCCCCGAAACGCTGGCGCACTGGGACAGCCTGACCCGCACCGGGCAGAAAGTCGTCGCCATCGGCGGCTCGGATGCGCACGGGCAAACGTACAGCATGGGACCCCTCACCCGCACCGTCTTTCCATACAAAGATTTGTTCGCCGCCGTGCGCACCCATCTACTTATGCCGGAAGCGTTATCCAAAGATGTTGCCACCGCGAAACGGCAAGTGCTGGACACCCTGCGCGCGGGACACTGTTTTGTGGCATATGACCACATCGGCGATACCACCGGCTTTTCTTTCACCGCCCAAAATGCGGATGACCAGATGATTTTCAGCGACGCCGCCACCAACATCGCCATGCAGGGCGACGACATCGCTCTGGGCAACCTGAACATGCTGGCATTCAACATCTCCGTACCCCGGCGCGCCGAAATCCGGCTGATAAAAGACGGCTCGGTCGTCGCCACCGAACGGGGGGAATCCATGCAATATATGGCATCCGAACCGGGCGTGTACCGGGTGGAATGCTACAAAGTGTGGAAAACAAAGTGGCGCGGCTGGATTTTCAGCAACCCGATTTACGTCCGCGCGGCATAAAACCATCACTGCGGTAAAAGTTTGCCGATTATGGCACTTTTGGTTATACTGCTGCGTCTGGAATGACCGTGAACTGTGTGTTGAGCGGGGACACCCTCACCCGGCTTAACGTAGGATTTTTGAAGGAGAATTATTATGGCATTTGAACTGAAAGCTGAACTGCGCGAGGTGACCGGCAAAAAGGTGAAGGCTCTGCGCAACGCCGGGCTGGTTCCCGCAGAAGTGTATGGGCAGGGGATGGACAATTTGTCCATTCAAGTTGATGAAAAAACGCTGCGCCGTGTCTTAAGCGACGCAGGCAACACCAATCTGATTGGCATCAAACTCGGCAGAAAAAAAGCCGTGAATACCTTGGCGCGTCACATTCAATACTCGCCCATCAAACAAAATATTTTGCACGTTGATTTTTACGCGGTCAACATGGCGGAAGCCGTTGCCGTGTCCGTGCCCATCCAACTGCAGGGCGAAGCGCCCGCCGTGGAATTCGGCGGCGTCATTATGACCGGCATTTCCGAACTGGAAATTGAAGCGCTCCCCGGCGACCTGCCCGAAACCATCAACGTGGACATCTCCGGTTTGGAAAACTTCGGCGATTCCATCCACGTGGAATCGCTGGACTTACCGGACAACATCGCCGTGATGTCCAGCCCGGATTCGCTCATTGTCAGCGTACAAGCGCCGCGTGTGGCAGAAGTCGAAGAAGTTGCAGAAGAAGAATTGGTCAGCGAAGTGGAAGGCGAAGAAGAAGAGGAAGCCGACGAATAATTTTTGCACCCTCAAAAGCCCGTCGAGTTTCGGCGGGCTTTTTTTATTGCCCTCTCCGCAAAAGAAGAAACACCCCAACCACCAACACCGCCGAGACCGCCAGCCCCCCTTCGGGACCGAATGCCCCGCCGGTGAGCCAAACGGGACCGGCGTCCACCAACCGAATCCACGTGCCCCCCACCGGTGGCGCACCGCTCACCGACAGCCCCAGCACGTTCCCCTGCATCCAATTCCACGCGGCATGCATCCCAAATACCCCCCATACCCGCCCTTCGCGCAGGGCGTACAAGGCGGCAAAAACTCCGAACAAAAACAGATTCCCCATCGCCAGCACGCTGAGGTTTGGGTTGAGGCTGTGCATCACCATGAACGTCGCCGCCGAAAGCAGAATACCCGCGCGCACATTGTACCGCACGGAAAGCGCGGGCAGCATCCAGCCCCGAAAAAGCAGTTCCTCCGCCGACCCCTGCACCAGCCACCCCGCCAGCACCACCAGCGATGCCGCAATCTGCATCGGCGCCGATTCCTGCCGGAAAAACCCGAATGCCCACGACACGCCCACCGCCGCCGCGAACAATCCGCCGCCGACCAGAAAGCCCGTCGCCCATTGCGGAAAAATGCGTCCGCCACCCAGCCCCACCGAGCGCAACGGGCGTTTTTCCACCCCGCGCACCCACAGCCACACCAGCAGATACACCCCCGCAAACCCGGAAACCAGCCACAACATCTGCTCCACTGCCGTGCGCGGAAATATCGCCGCTTGAATTTCAGCCATCGGCATTGCGGCTAAATTTCCCAAACCGACATACCGCGCCAAATTGAAGACCACTGCCGCCACACTGCCAAACGCGCTCAACACCAGCATCAGCACCCCGGCGGGCAGCACCGCCCACCACGGCAGCAGTCGCTTCGCAGCACGTGCATCCATTATTAATTGGCTATTCCCAAATGACATGCTTTCTCCTCTGCGGCGAATATTCGCCCGTTCCGGCGTTTATCGGTAAAATAAAAGCGTATTTGATTTTACCACAAAGGCACGGAGACGCAGAGTTGCTTTCAATTTTTTCAATGGAGGAATAATGGTTCGATTATCTGATTTGATGGCGTTTCTGACAAATTATATGGGATACCATGACGGCGTGCCCAAAATTGACGGCTATCTGGCAAACGGATTGCAGGTGGCGGGCACGGAGGAAATTCACAAAATTGCCACGGGGGTGAGCGCAAATATGCGCTTTTTCCGCGCGGCGGTGGACATCGGCGCGCAGGCGATGTTGGTGCATCACTCGATGAATCCGCCCGCAACGGTGCATTTTGAGCGCGATACCATTTTCACCACCCGCCTGAAATTCCTGTGGGAACACAATCTCTCGCTCATCGGGTATCACTATCTGCTCGATAGCCATCCTGAAATCGGGCACAATGTGTCCATCATCCGCGCGCTGGGCGGCACACCGATTGAGCCGCACGGCAAAGACGGCTGGGGCTGGCTCGGCGAATTTCCCGGCGGGGTGGCGATTGATGAAGTGATGGAGAAATGTCGCGCGCTGTTTCACGGCAACGGGGTCTATTATCCCTTTGGCGGCAAAACCGTGCGACGGATGATTTGTCTGACCGGCTCCGGCGCACCCCGCCCAAGCGATTACGAGTGGCTGGCGGCAAACGGCATCGACCTGTTCATCACCGGCGAACCACGCGAGTGGAATCAGGAATTGTGCCGCGAAGCGGGCATCAGCATGGTCGCCGCCGGACATTACAATACCGAAATCATCGGGCTGGAGAAACTGGCGGAAATTATTCGGGGCAAATTCGATGTGGAAATCGAATTTGTGGACATTCCGAACGCAGTGTGAGACAGGGGTAGCAGGGTAACAGAGTTGCAGGGTAGCAGTTTTGCTACCTTGCTACCCTGCTACCCTGCTACCCGGGCCCCTCACCTGCCCAACTTCTGCCGCACTGCCGCCATCAACAGCGCAACTTCATCCACCCGCAACAGGGCAATCCCGGCGATATACACCCCGCCGCCCGCCGCACCGAGGATCATCACCAGCAGCGCCTCATTCACCAGCGACACCGGCGGCAACAGCGGCGCGAGCCACCACAGCCCGAAAACCAGCACCACCCCCATCGCCCCCGCCGCGAGCGTGGCTTTCAGCGCGGTGGGAACCAACCCGTGCCCGCGCAAACTCCCCCACCGCTGAATGAGCCACAGCATCATCGCCACGTGACTGAGCTGTTTGATGCTGTCCGCCAGCACTAAATCGGTCATTTGCAGCGGACGAAACAGCGTCGGCACGAAAACCGCCAGCAGATACGCCCCCACCGCCGCAATCCCCACCAGCGCGGGGGTAAGGGTATTTTGGCGGGCATAAAACGCGAAGATGAGCGGCTGATCCACCGCCGCGAAAATCAGCCCCAGCAGATAAAACCGCAGTGCCAGCGCCGTTTGCACTGTGTCCAGCGCGGTAAATTCCCCGTGTTGAAACAGCAGTCCGATGATGGGTTCCGCCAGAATGAACAGCGCCACTGCCGCCGGAATAATCAGAATGAGCACCACTTTGATGCCATTGAACAGGGTTTCGCGGAATTGCCGGTTCGCTGCCGCGCCATCGGCATTTTTGGCGAGCGTCCGGGCGGCATATTGCGACAGGGTGGGCAAAATCGCCAGCGAAATCGCCACCGAAACCAGCCCAATCGGAAACTGGATGAGCGTGGTGGCGTTCTGCATCCACGCCAAACTGCTCGCGCCCGTGCCATTCGCCAACCGCCGGTCGAGCGAGGTTTGAAAGAGAGTGACCAGCAATCCCAAAATGACGGGCTGGTACAGTTTGGCAATCCGCCGCAAAACGGGATGATGCAGGTCAAATTGAAACCGCAGACGCGCCCCGCGCAGCCCCGGCAATTGAATCAACACCTGCGCCACCGAGCCGCTCACCAGCCCAATCGCCACAATGCGGATGTCCCATTGGAAGCCCCACGCCCCGACCAGCGTCACCCCTACAATACCGGCGTTGAATATCGCGGCGGTGAAGGCGGGATACACGAACCGTTTCAGGGCGTACAGCAGTCCGGTCACGATGCCGGATAAGCTCAAAAAGAGGGTGGCGGGGATGGTCAGGCGCATCAAGCGGGTCAGCAGCACCAAATCGATGGTATTGTTCGCCCCCCCCAGCAGCAGCGCAATCTGCGGCGCGAACCATTCGCCGAGCAGCACCACCGCGCCCAACACCATCACCGACAGCGATAAAATCAAACTGGCGACCTGCCACAAAACCCGCCGGTCTTTTTCGGCATATTCCGAAAATACGGGCACGAGCGCGCTGCTGACCATTCCGTCCACCAGCAGGGTGTACAGTTGACGCGGCACAAATTCGGCGGTGCGGTATGCCGATACAGCGCCCGTCGCGCCGAACAGCCCGGCGATGACCGTGTCGCGCACCAGCCCCAGCACGCGACTGGTGATATTTCCGGTGGCAATCAACAATGCGGCGCGCGCCAATCCCCGACGCTTTTCAGTCACAAAATTTCTCCACAATGCGGGCAATCAACTCGGTGGTGGAATAGCCCGGCAGGTATGGGATGAGTTCAATCTGCCCGCCATAGCTCTGCACCAACGGCGCTTCCGGCAGTAATGTGCCCGTTTTTTGGGGGTCAAGGACATAATCGCCCCCTTTGGCGTACACCTCCGGACGCAACGCCTCCAGCAGCGTGTGCGCGGTGGGGTCGTCAAAAAGGATGATGGCGTCCACCATTTCCAATGCCGAAAGCACCTGCACGCGGTCGGCTTGCGGGGTGATGGGGCGTTTTTCGCCCTTCAACAGTCGGGTGCTGTGGTCGCTGTTCAGCCCGATGAAAAGCGCGTCGCCCAGCGCGCGCGCCTTTTGAAGATAATCAATGTGCCCCGCGTGGAGCAAATCGAAATGCCCGTTGGTGAACACCAATTTTTTTATGGATTGCCGTTTTTCAACAGCCGCTTCGAGGGTTAGAAGTTTCAAGTCCACTATCTCAAGTTTCAAGTCTAATGTTTCAAGTTTCAGGTTTCAGGGTTTCAGGGTTTCAGGGTTTCAGGGTTGCAAAGTTGCAGAGTTGCAGGGTTGCAGATGTGTTGCATACTTTCACGCAATACGCAACACCAAATCTCACTTTCACACCTTCTCACCTTCTCACCTTCTCACCCGCTCACTCTCTCAACTGCCTGCATCAACTCATCCGGCGAGACGGTCGCGTTGCCGAGTTTGCGCACCACCAGCCCGGCGGCGATATTCGCCAGAAAAGCGGCTTGCGCCAAATCCAGCCCGCTGACAATGCCGAGCGCCAGCACCGCCACCGACGTATCGCCCGCACCGGTCACATCGAAAACCTCTTCCGGGTTGGCGGCGGGGAAATGATGATACGGCGTGTTGCGTCCGCGCAGGCTCACCCCGTCCGCGCCGCGCCCGATGACCACCGCCCGCGCATCGAGCGTGTCCAGCAGGTCGGCGGTGGCGGCGGCGAAATCGGCATCCGTTTCCAGCGGACGGTTGAGAAAATCCGCCGTGTCGCGGTCGTTGGCGCGAATCACATCGCAGCCGCGATATTTGTCCAAATTACCTTGACTGTCCACCGCCAGCAGAATGCCCGCTTCGTGCGCCACGGCGATGGCGGCTTCCACCACCGAGCGGGTGAGCATCCCGTTGCGGTAATCGCTCAACAGCACCGCCGACGCCACCGGCGCACCAATTTTCAATTGCAGGATGATCTTTTCTTCAATTTCGTCATCCGGCGAAAGACGGTCAACCCGGTCCAGCCGCGCCAATTGTTGCGGAAAACGGAAACTTTCCTGCGCCACAATCCGCGTTTTTTGGGTGGTACGGCGACGCGCATCTTTGATGATGCCGCTCGCATCAATGCCCGCCGCCCGCAAACGCGCCACCAACTCTTTGGCGGCAGCATCTTCGCCCACCAGCCCCACCAGCGAGGCTTCGCCGCCCAACGCTTTCACGTTCATCGCCGGGTTCGCCGCCCCGCCGGGGATGGTTTTGCGTTCCACCAATTCCAGCACGGGAATGGGCGCTTCACGGCTCAACCGCTCGGCGCGCCCGATGAGATATTCATCCAGTACCACATCCCCCGCCACCAACAACCGTTGACGGGCAAAGCGGGGAACGACCTGCATTAATCGCGCGGTATCCATCAAAAAACAACCTCCAGACAATCTGAATGGCACAGCGCCTCTATTGTATCAAAAACCGAACATCAGGGAAATCTTATCGGCGCGGCATGATTGCCCGCACACCGTAAGCCACGTATAATAACTCAAGCTGTATCATATCGAATGATGAAGGAGCGAGCGATGAAAAAGCACGCTTTACCAAAACCCAACGCGCAATTCCACCGTCCCGGCGAAGGAAAACCGGCAGACACCGCCGAAGTGAACGGAATAATTTGCAATCCCATTTATACCGGGTTGGGGAAATTCCCCCAGCAGGTTGATGATGAAGCGTGGATTACCGCCGCCGGGCAGTTCATCGCCGAGGAGGGGGCAGAGCAATTTCTGGTGAACTTGCTGTATCTGCTACGCAAAAGTTTGGCAGCCGACACGCCCGCTATGCCGCAATTGCCGCTGCTGTGCGCCCACGACGGACTCGCCATCATTGATGTCGGCGGGGGCGATTGGGCGTGCATCGGCGAATTTCTGTTCGCCCATCTGTACAATACCACCGTCACCGATTTGATTTCCGAGCCGGTGCTGACACTGGTCTTTCAAAATGGACACACCATGCCGTTACTGTGTCCCGACTGCGGACAATCGCTGCACGTTCACGACGAAGATCTTTTGTTGAACACGTTGAACGGGTTATCCATTGTTGATATGGGATACGACCCCGATACCAACGCGGTAATTTTGGATTTCGGGAAATTTCCGGACGACATAGACGCCGAAGCGGCGTTCATGGAACATGTCGAACCGCTGGAATCGCTGGAAGTCCATCTGTCTTCCATTCGCGGCATCACCTGCCCGCACACCGGAGAGAGAGACAGAAATAGAGATAGAGAAGGTTAGTTGGGAGATACTTTTCTTGTTTGCGCGCGGGCTAAACCGTGGATAAATTTCGCCAAGTGGTCTGCTTGAAGATACAACTCTCGATATGTGTCACGGTGCAAACAATTTCGTTTACCGCATATCACCAGCAAACTGATGACTTCATACAGCGAACCTTTGGCAATTTGATAGAAGTAATGGGATTCTTTGGGATTATCGCACCCGGTTCCTTCCGCAATATTGGTCGGAACAGAAATGGCGGCACGTCGCAATTGTTCCCCCAAAGAAAACTGATAGCGTTGAGGGATATCGTCGGTAACTTCCAGCACTTGATTGCAAAACTCAACCGCCAATTTCCACGTTTCCAACCGCTCAAACTTGAACGACATGCCTTTGTCCCTCTCTATCCCTATCTCTATCCCCGTTTCTCTTTCCCCGTGCGGTGAAAATACGACGGGCGAAATTCCAGCCACCAGAAGGCATATCCGGCGACTGCCAGCACGGTCAGCCCCACCACCAGCGCCTCGGTGGGGTTTGCCTGCGTGATGAAAATTGCGGTCAACCCCAGCGCGCCCGTCACCAAACTGACGAAAAACGCCACCGCCAGCCCACTCAATCCAAACCGGGCGAGCCGGTGCGTGGTGTGGTCAACCCCGCCCTGCAAAAACGAAACGCCTCGCCGTTTGCGCGAAATGTACACCAGTGCCGTGTCGAAAATCGGCAAGCCCAGCACCAGCACCGGCACCATCCAAGTGATGAAATTGCTATTCCCCGGAATGCGAATTTTTATCCCCAGCACCGCCAGCAGAAACCCCAAAAAAAGCGAGCCGGAATCGCCCATGAAGATGGTGCTTTTCGGCAGCGGCAAATTGTAACGCGCAAATCCCAGACTCGCGCCGAGTACCGCCGCCGCTAAAATCGAAACCAGTTGCTGCCCATTCAGCAGGGCAATCAGCATAAAAATGGCGCTGGCGGTGGCGGTGGTCATAATTGCCACCCCGTCGGCGTTGTCCATATAATTCAGCGCATTGGTGATGAACAATACCCAAACGATGGTCAATCCGAAGTTGAGCGCAACATTCCACGCGCCAATGGGCAACAAGGGGAGTTGGATGCGCACACCCGCCCAAAATACCAGCGCGGCGGGGAGCGTCTCGCCCAGCAATTTCCAGAGGGGGGAGAAGGAAAAACGGTCATCCAAATAGCCGACCGCCGCCATCAGCGACGCGCTGACCAGAATTGCGCCCACTTCCGGGAGCCGGAATCTGTTGCCGAGGAACGCCGTCGCCCCCACAGTGATGAGCGCGAGCGCAATCGCCGCCGAGCCGTAAATCGCCACCCCGCCCATCAGCGCGGTCGGCTCGGTGTGGGCGCGGTCGGTTTTGGGCACGGCGATGAACCCCGATTTGATGGCAATGCGGCGCACAATCGGCGTGCCCACACTGCCGAAAAAAAGGGCGGTCAGAAAAATGAGCATTATCAGGGAAATAGTCACGGGTTTCTCGTTTCAGGTTTCAAGGTTTCAGGTTTCAAGGTTTCAGGGTTGCAGAGTTGCAGAGTTGCAGGGTAGCAAGGTTGCAGACGTGTTGCGTACTTTCACGCAATATGAAACACCAAATCCCACTTTCACACCTGCTCACCTGCTCACTTTCTCACTGGCTCACTCTCCCCCACCCGGTGCGAATCCCGTCGCGGGGAGCAGGATCGGAAAGCCGTCCGGCACGGCAGGCGGCGGCGATTGCGCCACCAAATCGAAGGGCGCGCGCGGGAGCAGCCGATAGCCGTCGCGGGGCGGGTCGGCGGTGGTGCGCTGGCTGGCAATGCCGACCACCGTCATCGGCGCACCGAGGGTCACATCTGCGCGGCGAATGCCGCTCCCCGGCGCGGCGTACACATACGCCCAACCCGTGCCATCGTCGGCAAAGAAGCTCGCCCCCGATTTGAAGACCACCGGCACAGCGGTCATCTGCACCAGCAAACCCTCATACCCCTCCGAAAGCATCCCGCTGTTCACCGGCAGCGGCGGGATGAACCGCGTGCCCGCCAGCCGCCGCACGCCGTCGATATACTTCACCTCAATTTCCCATTCATTATAATACAGATTCAAAAATCCCGTAACTTCCAGCCGGTCGCCGATGGCGAAAGAACGCCCGTGCCCGGCGGGCAATTTCACCCGAATCCCGTGCGTGTCATCCTGCACATAAAATGTATTTTTGCCGAACACCCCCGGCGGCGCCGTGACCCAGCCCGTTATCCGAACCCACGCCCCTTCCGTGACATGTTTCGCGTCCCAAATGGAAAGCGCGAGCGGCGCGGGCGGCGGCAGCGGCGCATTCGCCGCGCCGGGAGTCGGCACACACGGCGACACCCACGCGCTCGTCGCCGGGTCGCGGCAGACGCTGGCATCCGCGCCGGGATTTTCGGCGTAGCGCATCGCGTCCGCCACCGAGCCGTCCGCGCGGATGAGCGTCACCTCATCCCCCCCATTGTTGAGCGCAATCCCCGATTCCCGGCGCGTCAGCACCCGATACTCGCGCGGCGAAATCAGGTCATCCCCCTGAAAAACAAAGGTCTTTTCCGCCGCATCCATCAGCCGCCAGCCGCGCAAATTGACCGGATACGGCGACGGGTTGAAAAGTTCCACCCACTCCGCCGTCGTTTCGGTGGGGGATGGCAAAACTTCGTTCAGCAAAATTTCATCGGGCTGAGGCGCGCCGGACACCCACACCGGAGCGGTGAGGGCAATATCGCCCGTCGGGGTGCGCAATTCCGCCCGGTAAAAATGCCCAGGGCGCAGAGTGACGGTCACGGTGCGGGAAAATATTTCGCCGTCCACCGCCATTGCCGCCAACGGGACACGCCCGTCGAAGAGCGTCACCGTACCCGACAGCGCCGCATCCCCGCGCACAAAAATCTCCGCCGCCGTTTCGCCCGCCGGAACGTCCGCCCTGCCCATCCACGCCCCGCCGAAGCGCGCCGCCAGCGCCAGCCCGGCGGCAGTGGTGGCGAAAACCCGTCGCGCCCGCAACGCCGCCAGCACCGCATCGGGGGTCAGTGCCGCCGCCAAAACCCCCGCCCGCGCCGACACATCCGCGCCCCAAGTCGGCGCGCGCAGCGGAACCACCGGCACCGGCGCCACCCGCCAGCCCTTTTCCCACGCCGATTGAATCGCCGTCACATCCAGCCCGTTCGGGTCGGCGGGGTTTATTGCCAGCAGGCGGATGGTGTCACTGACGGGCAAAAAATCGGGCGGGGGGAGCGCGTCCACCATCACCACTGCCTCAGGGTGGGATGAAAGGAAGTGCCGCGCATCGGTGGCGGTCACAGTGGGCGAAAGGGGGTCGTCCGCCCCCAAAATATGCAGGGGGATAGCGCCCGCCGTCACCGAAAATCCCGCCAGCCCCGCAAATTCGCCGGGCGCGGTCTGCGCGGCGACGGCAGATTGGGCGGCATCCCAATGCGCGGTCACGGGGTCGGCGAGCGCGGCGAAGTGCAATCCGGCGTTGCGGGCGCGCGCCAGCAGCGGCGCGGGCGGCGCATCACCGCCACCGAGCGTCGTTTCCACCGCCGGCGCGCCGAAAAAAGCGAACATCCCCGCGGCAATAGATGGCGCGGGGGAAACCGGCGGCGGCGCGGGCACGAGAGGCGGCAATCCGGGCGTGGGCATATCGCGCAGAAAATCGAGGGGCATCACGTCGGCATCCCCAGCCATCGAAACCCGTTGCAGACTGAAGGGCGCATCGGCGGTGAAGGCGGGTTCCACCCCCGCCGCGCCGTAATCGCCCTTGCCATACGCCAGCGCGTCCAAAAGGGTGTCATCCGGCGCGAGCAGCAACAGCTCATCCCCGGCATCCGCCAACGCCCAATTGCCCTTCCCCCACGCCGAATAGCGGGACAAATTCGGGACGGTCAACGTGTCAGAATATCCCGCACCGGAGACCACCGTCTCAAAATCGGGCAAAAAGCCAAAACGAGTTTGAAATTGCGCGGCGTTTTTCGCCACCAGCAGACAATCGCCTGCCGCCAAAATCGCGCCATCGGGGAAACGGTACATCCCTTCCCCCTTGCCGGGCGTTTCCTCATCGCCGATTTTGTAGCCGTCCAGCGCGGCGAGCCGGTCGGTGGGGTTGCAGATTTCCGCAAATTCATCGCCGGAAGTGGCGGGGGTGAGCGCGTCATACAGCGCCTCGGTGATTTTCAGCGGGACGATGGGCGCGGGCGTGGGGGTCGGCGCGGGCGGGGCGGGGGAAAAGTTGAGCGCATCAAAAAAAACAACCGCCGGACGAGTGTCGAGCGGTTGCATTTGGGCGCGAATTTCGGCGCAGCGGGCGGTGTCGGGCGCGGTGACGGTGGCGGAAAGGACGGCGAAGGCGGGAGCGTCGGCGGTCAGCGCGGGGGCGTCGGCGGTGGCGAGCTGTTTGCCGGTGCAATCGGCGGTGGGATACCACGCCACCCGCAGGCGGGCGAGCTTGGCGGCGGGGTCGTTTTTCAGCGCCGCGCCCGCCAGCCGGTACACCGTGCGGCTGATGACGGGGACGGTCTGGACA
>CAZMXX010000082.1:0-12184 GCA_964570315.1 uncultured Anaerolineaceae bacterium
GCCGTGCAAATAGCGAATGTGCCGCTCCCCACCCCCGCACCGGCAACGCCCGCCGCGACGCCGCCTGCCACCGTTCCCCCCGCAACCCCCGCCGTGAACGATGGTTCGCTGGTGTGGGACCCGCGCTTGGACGAGTTGAATATCAAACTGACCCGCGCCCAGCCCGAACCGGGCAAGCCGGTGTACCGGCTGGTGGCGGCGCGCTATTTGGATGAAAACGAATCGGACAATCTGCACCACATTTTCATGGAAGTGATTGACCCCTACGGGCGGCGAATGCTCAATGTGCCGGTGGTGATGGCTTGGGCGGACGGGCAAGCGACCGCCGTCACGGAAGACAAGCCCTCGCCGGAATATGCCGCCAACTTCCCGATGTATGATTATTTGGGGAAATATTCGGCGTATGTGGACGGCGCACCCAGCGATATTGTGAGCGGTATGGGACTGCCGGGACATCGCCACGTCAGTTTTCTGCTGACCTTTCAACAGCAATACCCGTAATGACTATGGACAAAAAACCAAGCATCCTGATTGTTGATGACGCATACAGCATCCAACTTTATTTGTCGCAATTGCTCACCCGCGAGAATTTCACGGTGCTGATTGCCTCTACCGGCGAAGAGGCGTTGGAAACGCTGCAAGCCTATCCCGATATTGACATGGTTTTGCTGGATATAAACCTGCCGGCAACTTCGGGATTTTCCGTGCTGGAAAAAATTCGCACCACGCCCCGCACGCGACACACGCGGGTCATTATGGTCACGGGGATGAACAACGAAGGGCAAATTGTGCGTGCCTTCCAAGCCGGAGCCGTGGATTACATCACCAAACCCTTCAACAAAAGCGAACTGCTCGCCCGGGTGAAAACCCATATGCGGCTGAAGCAGGTGGAAGCGGAACTTCAGCAGCAGAAAGACCTGTATCGTTCCACATTGGCGCACACCAGCGACACCGCGCTGCTGCTGATTGAAAACGCGGACGGCTTCATTGCCCGAATGAGCCGCGAAGGGCTGTTGGAGTATGTTTCGCCTGCCTGCCGCGACGTGCTGGGGTATCAGCCTGAAGATGTGCAGGGGAAATTCTTTCTGGAACTGGTACATCCCGAAGATAAAGAAGATGTCGCCTCGATGTCGCCCCCGCTGTTCGACGTATCGGAATCGACCACATTTTCATTGCGCGTCAAAAAAGCGATGGGGGGCTATGTGTGGGCGGAAATCTATCTGCAACCCGCGCCGCAGAATGAAACATCCCTCATCGCCATCGTCCGCGACATCAGCGAGCGCAAAAAATACGAGCAAGCCCTTCAGCAGGCGTACGACGAGCTGGAACAGCGCGTCCGCGAGCGCACCGCCGAATTGACGCGCACCAACAATCTGCTGAAACAGGAAATCATCGACCGCAAGCGCGCCGAATTTATGCTGGAAAAAGAACGGGTTGAGCTCGCGCTGCGCGTGGAAGAGCGCACCGCCGAACTTCGCGCCATCAACAAAGAGCTGGAACGCGCCAACCAACTGAAAGACGAATTTCTGGCGAGTATGAGCCACGAACTCCGCACCCCGCTCAATGCGGTGCTGGGGCTGACTGAATCGCTGCTGGAAGGGGTGTACGGTGAAGTGTCGGAACGGCAGAAAAACGCCCTGCAAATTATTGATGAAAGCGGGCGACATCTGCGCACCCTCATTGATGATATTCTCGACCTGTCCAAAATCGGCGCGGGAAAATTGACCCTCGCCATTGAGCCGGTGGCGGTGCAGGATGTATGCACCTCCAGCCTGAATTTCATCCGCGAAGCCGCCGGGAAAAAGAATATCACCATTACCGCAAAAATTGCCCCGGAAGTCACCACCATCCCCGCCGACCAGCGGCGATTGAAACAAATTTTGGTCAACCTGTTGAGCAACGCCGTGAAATTCACCCCGGAAGGGGGAAAAATCGGATTGACGGTGCGCGGACATCCGGCGGAAGATGTGGTACAATTCACAGTGTGGGACACGGGCATTGGTATTTCTGAAACGCAGATGCCGCACCTTTTTCAGCCTTTCGTCCAATTAGACAGCAAACTGTCGCGGCGATACAGCGGGACGGGGTTGGGATTGACGCTGGTGCAACGCATGACAGAGATGCACGGCGGCAGCGTCTCGGTTTTCAGCACCCCCGGCGAGGGAAGCCAATTCACCATCACCCTGCCCTGGAAACAACGCCAGTACACCATCCTCCCCGCGTCGGCACAATCATCCGCCACCGCGCCGCGCATCCTGCTGGTAGATGACAGTATCATCACCCTGCAAACGATTTACACTTTCCTGCAAAAACAGGGCTACCAAATTTCCATCGCCAAAACGGGGACGGAAGCTCTGAAGTTGGCGGCAACTCTTCAGCCGGATTTGATTTTGATGGATGTCCAGATGCCGGATATGGACGGGCTGGAAGCAACCCGCCGCATCCGCATGAACCCGAAATCGAAACGCATCCCGGTCATCGCGGTCACGGCGCTGGCAATGCCCGGCGACCGGGAACGATGTCTCGCCGCCGGCGCAAATGATTATCTCAGCAAGCCGGTGAATCTGAAAACGTTGCAAAAAATCATCAGTAATTATGTAGGGTAGCGTATGAAGCACACAGAAATGAAAGCCAGAATTTTGGTGGTCGATGATGAGCCCGCCGGGCGCGAAGTGCTGTTCGGGCTGTTGACCATGGACGGGTATCAGGTTCAGGTTGCCGCCAACGGCAACGAAGCGATTGAAAAAGCCACCGCCATGCCGCCGGATTTGATGCTGTTGGATGTGATGATGCCCGGCATCGACGGGTTTGAGGTGTGCCGTCGGTTGCGCCGGAACCCCGATTTGTCGGAAATGCCCATTGTGATGCTCACCGCGCTGGATGACCGCGACTCGCTGCTGCAAGGCATTGAATCCGGTGCGGATGATTTCATCTCCAAACCGTTTGACCGCGAAGTTTTGCGGGCGCGGGTGAAGACCATCACCCGGCTGAACCGCTTTCGGCGGCTGGTCACCGAACGCAATAAATTTCAATGGGCAATTGACCACGCGGACGAAGGCTTTCTGGTGATGAACAACCGGGGGACTATTCAATATGCCAACCGGCAAGCCCGCCATTATTTGGACCTTCCCCTCGACCCCGATGAACCCATCACCCAACGGTTTCAGGACATCATCAAAACTCGCTTCCGCCGCGAACCGGCATCGGCGTGGGATACCAAACAACTGCTCTCTCCGCCCGGCACGCAATCGCCCATGCCGCGGTATCTGGTGCGCCCGGAGACCGCCACCGCTCACGCTTTTTGGCTGCAAGTGAATTTGCTCCCCCTCAACCCCGCCGCCGCCGTCACCGAATGGGTGGTGCAGTTGCGGGATGTCACCTCAAAAATGATTCTCCAGCGCGATATGTGGCAATTTCAGGCGATGATTGCCCATAAATTGCGCGCGCCAATGGTTCCCGTCATCGGGACAATGAATTTGCTGGCATCGGAAATTGAGAATTTCACCCCGGAAGACATTGCCCGACTCTCGCAACGCGCGCTCAAGGGCGTGTACCGTCTGCAGAACGCCATTGAGGAAATCATCAATTATGTTGACATCACCAAAGACGTGCCCCTGTCGCAATTTGAGCATTTCCCCGTGCAGGATTTGGGGGCGCTGGTGCAATCTGTGCAGCAGCAATTAGACCTCCCCGATGTCCAATTCCGGCTGGAAGATTCGCTCGCAACGCCAAGCTGTTCGGTGCGGCTCACCCCGCAGGCGATGACGGTGGTTTTACGCGAGCTTCTGCAAAACGCGCAGAAATTTCATCCCAAAAACGCCCCACTGGTGACCATTGAAGCCCGCCTCGCCGATGACCGGCTGATGCTCAAAATCAGCGATGACGGCATCACGCTGTCGCCCGAACAGTTGGCGCACATTTGGGTTCCATATTATCAGGGCGAAAAATACTTCACGGGGGAGGTTTCGGGCATGGGGCTGGGCTTGCCGATGGTCGCTTCGCTGGTTTGGAGCATCAACGGGACGTGCACGGCGTATAATCGCCAGCCCGCACCGGGGATGGTGGTTGAACTGACATTGCCAATTTGATGTCATAGGAGTGGAGGAAACATATGCCAACAAAGAATGGTCATATCCGTATTTTGGTGGTAGATGATGAACCCGTCAGCCAAACGATTGCCGAAGGCAAATTGTTGCCGGATGGCTACACGTTGTTTTTCGCGGAAAATGGCGCGGATGCGCTGGCAAAGCTCCCCGAATGCCGTCCGCATGTGATTTTAATGGATGTGATGATGCCGGAGATGGACGGATTCACCGCCTGCCGGCGCATCAAATCAGACCCGCACTGGCACAGCATTCCGATTATTATGGTGACGGCGCTGGACGACCGGGACACCCTCCGACAGGGATTTGAAGCGGGCGCAAACGATTTTGTCAGCAAAGCCGCCAGTGCCATCGAACTGCGGGCGCGGGTGCGCTCAATGGTGAAAATCAAAGAGCAATTCGACTCGCTGGCGCAACTATTGACCCTGCGCGAAGATATGGCGAACATGATGGTGCATGATATGCGCAACCCGCTGACGAGCATGATCGGGTACAGCCAATTGCTGGAACGCCTGTCGCTGCCGGAAGAACAGGTGAAGGACATTGCGCAAAAAATCGTCTCGGAGGGGCAGCGGCTGAACCGGTTCATTGATGATATGCTGTTGATGGCAAAAATGGAAGAGAATGAATTGCAGTTGAACCCGGCGGAAACGGACATCGTCGCCCTGGTTCACACCACCATCAAACACCTGAATGTATCCGCTTCGGCAAAGAATATGACGCTTGAATTCACGCCACCGCCCCAATCGCCGGTTGTGCCGGTGGACGCGAATCTCTTTCAGCGTGTGCTCGACAATTTGGTCTCCAATGCCATCAAATACTCTCCGCACGACACAACCGTCCGGCTCACGGTCGCCCCCGTATCCGACGGCGGTCGCACGGTGCGCATCACCATCGCCGATGAGGGACCGGGCATTCCTGATGAACAGAAGCAGAAGATTTTCCGGAAATTCGATACCGGCGCAAGCAACGGAAAGCGCGTGTTGCAAATCGGGCTGGGGCTGGCATTCAGCAAAATGGTGGTGGAAGCGCATGGCGGCACATTAATTGTGACCGACAATCAGCCCACCGGCGCAATTTTTGTGATTGAGGTGTAATGATGAACAGAGCAAAATATTGGCAAGTATGGGGTATGGTTACGTTGTTTTTGGCGATGCTGACGCTGTCGGCATGCGGAGGCATTGCTACACCGCAACGCAATTTACAGGAATCAGTGCATTATTATATTTTCGACCGGCAACCGATATCGGGAGCAGCGTTTGTATCGTGGGCAAACAGCAATTTATCGCAATATTCCGCCCGGAAAGTGCAAAAAGCGTTGTATACCGAAGGGAAGCGGCAAGCGAAGGAAGGTCATCCCAATGCGGTGGCGGCGTTGAGTCTGGCGGATCAGGCGTGGGCAAAAGAGAAGGGTTTGGAATACAAGCGGGACAAGTGGGTCAAATTGCAGGAGGAAGCCAAAGCCAATGTGAAAACAAGCCCGTCGGGGACGCTGCAATTGTGGCCCACAAAATAGCCGTTGCCGATTGGTTGAATGTAAGGGCAACCCTTGTGGCTGCCCGGTATTTCCGCCCAAATTTTGGACGACCACAAGGGTCGGGTAGTCCCCCCGCTGAGTGTTGCGAGTTGTCATCGTGATAGAATGAACCGCAAAGGCGCAAAGAAGTCCAAGTTTTTTTGTTTTCCTGCCTTTTTGCTTGGTGACCTTAGCGGCTTCGCGGTAAATTCAACGTCTGTTTTGCAACAACACCCAAGCGGGAGACTATCAAGGGTCGCCCCTACGGTCTTAAATGATAGAATATGACGCTGCCAAGTATAGTGGGGATTGATTCAGCCCTACGGGCTTCGCAATGACACCCCTGTATAATTACAATTACTCAATTTTTAGATGATAATTCGTGTAATTTGTGGCTGAAACTGTCGATTCGTAAGCCCTGAAAGCCATTCATTCACACCAAAAAAGACGTCCCTTTGCGAAGGGGCGTCTTTGGTGCATCTGAGGGGATCTACGGAAACATGCTGTCGGCAGTTATCTGCGAGCGGGTCGCCGGCGTGGGCAGAATCAGCGGAAACGCCAAAATTCCGGGGGAAGTGCGCCCCGGTTTTCAGCCGCCCGACGGTGAAGCGACAGTGCGGTCAGTGTTTTTTCCCGGCAAGGGTTATGCCTGCGAAGCCCCGGCGGCATCAGTGGATGGTGCTGTGCCCCGGGTGATTTGGTTCAACTCGGTGGGGGGAATATGCCGCACCACTTTTCCGCTGAGTGTGTCCACCAGATTCACGGCAACCTGCCCGGAGCTTTCATCAATCACAAACTCCGGGTAGGTATAGCCGTTCTTTTCCGGTTGGAACCGAGTTGTCTTTTTGGCAGACATAATATCCCGTATCTGTTGCGAATTATGAATTACAGTCGAATGTCTCGACGACGGATTCGATTTTGCTGTAATTTTCCGTTAGCAATTTCCTTTGCCAGTTTTTCCGGCGGAATGGTACGAATCAATTCGCCGCTGTTGCCGTCGATGATGCGTACCACCACTCGATGCGTGTCGCGGTCTACGCTGAATTCGGCGTAGGTATTCGGCAGTGTACTCGCCGGTTCGGCGGGTTTTTCCGGCTGTTTCTGTTTCTGTTGCCGGGTCGATACCTCAACAGCGGTGTCAGGCTCTTTGACCGTGTTGGTCGCCTTTTCTGCCCGTTGCTGCCAATACCGCTCGCGCATCACCTCGGTTAAGGCAATGGCTTGCTCTTGTGCGTTACTTACAGTTCCTTCAATCGGTTTTATGGGGTCCATCCGTGTCACCCTCCTTACTGCTAATTTATCCTAAGGAGTTATAAAGTCCTCCAGCTGAGAATGCTTGCATTGATTGGAATTGATAGGTCATACTAATCAGTTGCGATTGAACCGCGGCATATTGGTTACGAAGTGCGCTCTCTCGCACCTTTAATCGCTCTTCATAGCTGTCAATCTGGTTGTTCAACGTGCTGAGTTGGGTGCTGAGGCTATCCTTCGTGTTGGCGATGATTGCGCCGGTGCCGGTGTTGTACTTGTCGAGCTCCGTGTTCAGGTTGGCAAGCACATCATCAAACAGGGACTGGACGGCTGTGAAATCGTTGTTGAGGGCGGTATTCAGCGCCGCGCTGTCGGAAAGCGTGAATTTGCCGTTTGAGTCGATGCTGATGCCCACATCGGTGAGGTATTTCGGGTTGTTGCCCAGCGCGCCGGTGTATTCGCCCAGAAGTTTGTTCGCAATGTCCTGCCGCAACCACCGAATTGACCAGTCGCTGCCGAGCGGGGCTTGGGTGTAGGTCGGATTGCCGTTGCTGTCCTCACTTCCCTTCGTCGGTTCGGTCTTCTGTTTGATGTAGTCCATCAAATCGTTGACTTTGGTGAGCAGGGTTTTCACGTTCTCTTCCACCCCGGCGTTATTTTTGGCTACGTCAATGGTCGCCGAACCGGACGCTTTTAAGTCGATGGACAATCCCTGTATCACGTCAGTGAGTCCGATGTTTTTGCCGCGCTGGATGCTGATATTGTTGATGGAGAAGAGTGCATCCTTCGCCGTCCGCAGCTCCGCGCCGGTGGCGAGTGTGCCGCCCGTGCCGCCGCCGCTGGCGCTCAAAATGCCCAAGTCCTGCAAAACAGTGCCGCTGGTGTCATCAAGCGTGATTGCGCCTGACGCGCCCGTTCGTTGGGCGGTGATGACCAATCGGCGGTCAACAACGGTGGCTTGGACTTCGTTCCCTTCCGCGTAAGTGGCGCTGTTGATGTTGGAAAGAATGTCGTTGAGGCTGTCGGTGGTGGCAACAGTGATGCTCGCCCCCTGAGCGGTATAGGCTGCGGTGGCGGTGTTTGCGCCGCCGTAAAGCTGGGTGGCGGTTGGGTCGGTGGCAGCAAACGTGATGGTCATTCCGCGCCCTGTGTCGAAGGTGGTGCCGGAAACGTTGCTGTAATCTTGCCAACTTGCGGTCGTCGCCGTGCCGGTGTCGGTGGTATCATCCACCCGGACAGCGTCGCCGTTGCCGTCAACCACCCGGAATTGCCAATTGGCGGTATTGTTGGGGTCTTGTCGGAATTCGACGGAATACGTGTCGCTGCCCAATTGCGTTTCGCCGGAGACAACCGTCCCCAGCCCGAAGCCGGTGACGGGATTGCCGGAGCCAACGTTCCCGGAAACACTGGCGGCAGAAGCGCCACCGATGACAAATGTACCGGAATACCCCAGCGCAACGGTGGATTGGTTCTGCTGTGCCGAGCCGATTTGGTGTGCCGTAGCGAGGTTGGTTACCGTCAGACTGTACGAGCCTTCAACAGCGCTGGTGCCGTTCAGCGATGCGCCCACAACATCGACGTTGGGGTCTGCGTTGGTCACCGAAAGCGATTTTGTGGCAAATGCATCCACAGAGCCGTATGTATTGCTGGAAAGCGCGGAAATCGCCGTTTGCAAATCGGTGATTTTGGTGGTGATGTCGCTATAAATGGCATTTTTTACGTTCAACGTGTCGCGTTGAGATTGCAGTTTCAGCAACGGTTGACGCTCGTATGCCATTGTTTGGTTCACTAATTGTGTCACCCACTGCGGGCTGACCGGCGATATACCTGATGTTCCAACCATGGTCACGCTCCTTTATCCGGCTAAGACCACTCCTGAAGTTGCTGATGCCATCTGCCCCATCGGTGCGCTATAACGGTTCTGCGCCACCGGAGCAGCGGCGGGTTGGTACTGCTCTCGTATTTGCGCCCAAGCGTCCCGCAGTTCGCGGAGCAGGTCTGCCGCTTCATCATACTTGCTTTGTCGTCCCAAATCACCGATGTACTGGTAAAGGCGAAAGAAGCCGAGCGCCACATCAGCGTCGTAGCTGTAATCAAGTGCATCCCGCAGGACGCCAATGGCTTTCGTCAACCGAGCCAAGTCCTTTTGTCCGCAACTTGCAAGGGCGGCATCGTATGCCATGATGAGCAAATCGAGGGGGCTGGCTCCGGCTATTTGGTTCATTCGGTAGGTTTGAGTTACTGTCTGTAAATTAGTCATCGCGTTTACCCTATCCTTATCCAAAAGATTTTTGACGGTGGTATTGGTGTGAGGGGAACATAATGCCCCCCCACACCGCTACCGTTGTCTCATGTCTAGCGGAACAGGCTTAAAATTCCTTGTGGAGCCGTGTTCGCTTGAGCCAGCATGGTGATTGATGTTTGTTGCAAGATGCTGAACTTCGTCGCTTCGAGCTGTTCTTGCGCCATATCAGCGTTCATGATGCGGTTGTACGCGCCTTCCACGTTCACTTGCGAGACCGCCAACTGTTCTTCTTTGAAGCTCAGTTTGTTCATCAACGCCCCAACGGTTGAAAGCTTGCTGGAAATGGTGTTGATGGCGGTGTCGACGCTGCCCATGTAGGTCTGGAATGTTGACGCACTGGCGCTGCTCAGGCTGGCGTAGTTGACGTTCAGCCCGTTGGTGCTGCCGGTGACCGTCACCAAATTAATAGCGGTGAAGGCAGTGGTATCGCCGCTGTCCGCGCCGGTCTGGAACGTATAGTTGGAAGAATTGCTGATGAGGTCTTTGCCGTTCCATGTGGTCTGCCCGATGGTGTCCGCAATTTGGCTTTCGTACTCTTTCAACTGCGTTTTGATGGCTTCGCGCTCATCTTTGCCCAGCGTGTCGTTGATGCCCTGCTGCGCCAGATTACGCATATTGGTCAGAATGCCGTTGATTTTGGATAACCCGGATTCCGCCACGGCGAGCATATTCTTCGCGTCGCCGATGTTGTTGAGTGCGGTTTTCATCCCTTCGTTGCGGGCGTTCAGTTTGTTGGCGATGGTCAACCCGGCGGGGTCGTCCATAGCGCTGTTGATGCGCTTACCGGTTGCCAGACGGGTCTGATGCAATGCCAGTTTGTTATTGACGTTTCGCAGCGAGTTCAGCGCGTTTAATGCACCAATGTTCGATGCAATTCGCGTGAAATCTACTTGTGCCATTTTAATAACCTCCGTGTTTTAAAGTTGGTTTCCTTACCAGTGGTCTCAGGTTGCCGACCGCGTCATCCTTTAGCGGAACAGGCTCAAAATGCCCTGAGGGGCGGCGTTTGCCTGAGCCAGCATGGTGATCGACGTTTGCTGCAAGATGCTGAACTTGGTTGCCTCAAGTTGTTCTTGCGCCATATCAGCGTTCATGATGCGGTTGTACGCGCCTTCCACGTTCACTTGCGAGACCGCCAACTGTTCTTCTTTGAAGCTCAGTTTGTTCATCAACGCCCCAACGGTTGAAAGCTTGCTGGAAATGGTGTTGATGGCGGTGTCGACGCTGCCCATGTAGGTCTGGAATGTTGACGCACTGGCGCTGCTCAGGCTGGCGTAGTTGACGTTCAGCCCGTTGGTGCTGCCGGTGACCGTCACCAAATTAATAGCGGTGAAGGCAGTGGTATCGCCGCTGTCCGCGCCGGTCTGGAACGTATAGTTGGAAGAATTGCTGATGAGGTCTTTGCCGTTCCATGTGGTCTGCCCGATGGTGTCCGCAATTTGGCTTTCGTACTCTTTCAACTGCGTTTTGATGGCTTCGCGCTCATCTTTGCCCAGCGTGTCGTTGATGCCCTGCTGCGCCAGATTACGCATATTGGTCAGAATGCCGTTGATTTTGGATAACCCGGATTCCGCCACGGCGAGCATATTCTTCGCGTCGCCGATGTTGTTGAGTGCGGTTTTCATCCCTTCGTTGCGGGCGTTCAGTTTGTTGGCGATGGTCAACCCGGCGGGGTCGTCCATAGCGCTGTTGATGCGCTTGCCGGTTGCCAGACGGGTTTGATGCAGTGCCAGTTTGTTATTGACGTTTCGCAGTGAATTCAGCGCATTCAACGCGCCAATGTTCGATGCAATTCGTGTGAAATCTACTTGTGCCATTTTAATAACCTCCGTGTTTTAAAAGTTGGTTTCCTTACCAAAGTTAACGCTGATTGATATATTCGCTGAACCTACCGGAATAGACTCAGAATTCCTTGAGGGGCGGCGTTTGCCTGAGCCAGCATAGTGATTGACGTTTGCTGCAAGATGCTGTATTTGGTCGCTTCGAGCTGTTCTTGCGCCATGTCAGCATTCATGATGCGGTTGTACGCGCCTTCCACGTTCACCTGCGAGACCGCCAGTTGTTCTTCTTTGAAGCTCAATTTGCTCATCAACGCCCCAACATTCGACAATTTGCTGGAAATGGTGTTGATGGCGGCATCAACCTTGCCCATGTAACTGGCGAAGGACGTTGCGCTCGTGCTGCTCAACGTGGTGGACAAATCAAGCCCGACACCGGATGCCGTGACCGCCGTCAGAGATACTGCGGTGAAGGTTGTGGTATCGCCGCTGTCTGCGCCGGTTTGGAACGTGTAATTGCCCGTATTGCTGATGAGGTCTTTGCCGTTCCAAGTGGTTTGGGTGATGGTGTCTTTGATTTGGCTTTCATATGACGTCATCTGATCCATAATCGCCTGACGTTCATCTTTGCCCAGGGTGTCGTTGATACCCTGTTGCGCCAGATTACGCATGTTGGTCAGAATGCCGTTGATTTTGGACAACCCGGATTCCGCCACGGCGAGCATATTCTTCGCGTCGCCGATGTTACTCAGGGCGGTTTTCATCCCTTCGTTGCGGGCGTTCAATTTGTTGGCGATGGTCAACCCGGCGGGGTCGTCCATAGCGCTGTTGATGCGCTTGCCGGTTGCCAGACGGGTTTGATGCAGTGCCAGTTTGTTATTGACGTTTCGCAGTGAATTCAGCGCATTCAACGCGCCAATGTTCGATGCAATTCGTGTGAAATCTACTTGTGCCATTTTAATAACCTCCGTGTTTTAAATGTTGGTTTCCTTACCAAGATTTACAGATTTACAAAAAATACGTTGGGGAATTCTGATTATCTATCGTTTGCCCGGACACCTCCTTTAAGTTCAATAAAAAATCAATGCCAAAAATATTCAGTTGTGCTACTATTATCGGAAAAAGGGGGATATTCTTGAGGGGAATCGAAATTATTTACGATATTTTTACGTTTGCCCTAAACCTATATTTCGCAGTTGAAAAACGGAATAGACAACCGGAGTTGAATTTA
>CAZMXX010000083.1:0-12127 GCA_964570315.1 uncultured Anaerolineaceae bacterium
CTCCATGCCCGATGCCGCCGCCCACACCAAATGCCATTCGCTCACCACCGCCGCGCCGATGATTGTGGACAGCCAGCGGCGGGCGGGGAACAATCGGCGCGCCAACCGTGCCGCAAAAAACCCCGCAAGTCCCAAAAATACACTATTCAGCCCGTGTGTCCACCACAAAAAGGGCACGCGCAGCGCGTAGCCCACGCTCAAAAGAAGCGTCCACAGGGGGGCGGTGCTGCCGCTGCTGCGCACACCGGGCACAAAGGCGAACTCGCCGCGCGTGCCCAAATTGCGGGCATAGGTTTGGTGAATCCACGCATCATCCAGCGGAAACCCGTGCGCGCCCATCAGCCGTGCCGCGCCGAGATATAACCCCACCAGCAATGCCGCAAAGGCAATCCAAAATAATGCGTGATGCGTGAAACGTGAAACGTGATTCGTCATTCGCTATTCGTCACTCGTCATTCGTAATTTGATACAGTTGCGTTCCGTCCCCAAATTTCCCCAGCAGTTTCAACTGCGGGTGAGGTTCATCCCCCCGATACAGCGCGTCCAGCGGCGCGGGATGGTTCGTTTCTAAAATTAAATAACGCGCATCATATTTTTGGGCGATGGCGAGCAGGGTTTTCGGTGGCTCATCCGGCACGGCGATCGCCTGATTGCCGCCAAAATAGACGTATGCTGGTGGATTGACCACCATCACCGGCGACGGATCGTCGTTTAAAAACTGAACAAGCTGCAGGTACGCGGTATCTGCCTGGTTCCAGCGTGCCAGTTTGCCCGCCGAAACGAACAGGCTGATGAACACAGCGAACACCACCAACCCCGCGCCGAACACTTTTTGCGCGGTGGGTGCGTGCCAGCCACGCCGTCGCCGTGCCACCCACGCGATGCCCGCATCCAGCCCGACGACTCCCGCAATGGCGACCATCGGCAGTACTGCGCCGCCACTGTGGAAGAGCGCGCCGCGCACGCCCGGAAAGGTGAACGCCAGCGTCATCGCCAGCCAGAGCAGAGTCAGATACACCAGCGAAAGTTGAAAGAGCGGGTGTCGGCGCAGTTTCCACCCGCCGATGACCGCCAGCGGGAAGACCACAATCAGCCCGATGACTGCCACCAGTGTTTGTAGATTTATCCATGCCGCCCACAGCTTCGATTGCAGGATATTCCCCCAGCCCCACGCCAGATACCCGCGCCACGAAAGGTCAGCGGTGATGCTGAAAATGTCATCATACCGGGTCAGCCACAGCGTTTTGGTTCCCCCCGGCGGCAACATCGCACCGAACACCCGCCAATTGCGCACAAACCATGGCAGCATTACTGCCAAATAACCGAGAACGAAAAGAATGAATAATGAAGAATGAATAGTGAATAATGAAAAATGAGAGCGCGAAGCGTGAAGTGTGAAATGTGATGACTGACCGCTGACCACTGATTGCTGATTGCTCCCCTGCAACTTTGGACTTTGAACTGTGAACCGCCAAACCAGAAACCCGAAGCCCAAAACCAGAAACAGCGCCCCATCCGCGCGGGTGAGATGTGCCAACCCCGCCGCGATGCCCGCCGCCAGCGCCCAGCGCCAATCGACGGTTTCCGTTGCCCGCCAGAGCGAAATGAGTGCCAGCGCCCCCGCCAGCGCGAAGGGAGTCCAGGTGTCAATTGCCGTCCACACGGGGAAAAAAAATCCACTGAACAGCACCAGCAGCCCCGCCAGCCATGCCTGCCGCCAGTTGCCCGTCAGTCGCACCGCCAGCCAGAAGGTCAGCGGGGGCAGCAGCGATGCCAACAACACAAACGCCCATTGCCCCGCCGTATATGTTGCCCCGCCGAGTGCCATCCCCGCCGCCGCGAGAATCGCCGTGAGGGGCAGCCAATAGCGGTTGCCGGGATGCGTCACCGCAGCGGGCGGCGAAAGGTAATTCCAGATGAAATGTTCGGTGAAGCCGCCGCCCGTTGCCAGCGTAATGGCGTTCACGGTGTGGTACGCCTCATCCAGATTGTGCGGTTGGCGCTCAAACATCGCCGTGCCGCTGCGCACCAGCAGAGTGAGCGCAAACAGAATCAGTATCGGTTTGGGGAGGGTGGATGATGGCGAGTTCATTTTTTATCGGTTGGGATGGGGAAAATGCTCAAGCCGGACATCGGAAAATCTTTTTCGTTCAGTGTGACCAGCGTGAGCTGGCGGGTAATAGCTGTCGCGGCGATGATGGCATCCGGCACACTGATCGAGCGATTCTGCAGCCGGTATTTTTGGATGAAATCGCCGGCACGGTCGGCGATGGTGCGGTCTAAATCAATAGTGAGGAATCGGTTGAGCAATTTTTGGGTGACATACGCTTCATCAGGGTGCATTCCGGCGCGAATTTCCAGCCGGGTGATGCTGGAGATTGCCAGCCGTTCGCGTTTTCCCAATTCACGCAGCAATGCCACCACCCGACCTTCCCCGCGCAAATGCCGAATTACAATACCGGTATCGAGCAGATAGTGTGCCATTTAGTGCTATTGCCAATTTTTTCGCTGTGATTCAAGCCACGCATCAACGCCGCCGGTAGCCAAATCAGGGTGATTTTCGTCTCGCCATACGCCTGCGCTTTCGTCCAGCGCGTCCAATTGTTGTTGCAGCGCCAACTGTTGCTCCAAAAGTTGTGCGATGAAGGCGCTGCGCTGGCGCGGCGGAACCAACGCCTTAAATTGTTTTGCCAGTTTTTTGGAAAGCGAAATGGTGATTTTCTCTGAATTCTTTTGCAGTACAGCCACTTTTTACCCCCACAACATACCATTTATCAGTATGATAATTATACCATAATGGGCGTAATTTCTCACGTTTCATTTTTCACTTTTTCACGGCATATACCGTGTATGCCCCGTCCACCGAAAACAGTTTATTCCAAAAATCTGTTTCAAGCTGATGGAGTACCGTCACATCGGGGCGATTTTCGGGGAGCACCACCGGGTCGGTCAGCAGAAAATCCAATCCTGCCGAAAAAACCAGCACGTGTGTCACCCCGTCGCGGCGCAGGGCGGCATTGATGGCGGCGGCATCCTTTCCATAAAGATACTGCCAGTGCCCGTATGTGTCCAGAATGCTGTCGGGGCGACATTCCACCCGGCAAAAGTACGTGCGCGGTTCCCACAAAAATTGCACCACCGCATCGGGGGGAAGTTCCGCATTCAGCCGCTCCAGCGCGCGGTAATGTGCCCCCAGCCGCCGCGAAAGATACTCGGCGCGGGTTTCTGTGCCAATGAGAGTGCGGTCGGGGCGGTAATACACCCAGCCTGCACGGCTACCGATATGGTTGGCAAAAAGCTGGTCCACCATCCCCAGCGCGAGCGCCAGCGCCAAAAATAACAGCAGAAACCGGCGCAGGGAAAATTGCGGATGATCAAAATGCGCCACGTCATCCACCAGCCATGCCAGTGCGGGCGACAGCGTCACGAACATCGGCAACAGCAACCGGCTTTGCCACAGCCCCGCCGACCAGATGACCCCTAGTGCCCAAAAAGCAAATTGTGCCAGCGCAAAAATCAGCAGGATGTTCAATGCAGGCGGCTGAACCCTTTTTCGGTAGCGAAAGACGCCGTACACCAGCACCAGCGGCAGAAATGCCAGAAAAAGCAATCCGGTGCGCCCATCGGTGAAGTTGGCATCATGCACACCGAGCGTCAATTGCACGGGCAGGCTCGCTAGCGCCGCCCAATCCCAGCCGATGCCCGTCCCCGCGCCGGAATATGCCGCCGCGCGGAAATTATCCCAGAAAACGCCACCGAACAGAAACGGATACACCGGATTGCCGGTGAACAGCCAGTTTTTCAGATACCACGGTGACCCCACCGCCAACGTGGGCAGGACAAACGCCGCCACCGCGCGAACACTCTGCCCCAGCGACACTCGCTTGCGCCACAACAGCCACAGCAGCAGCAACCCTACTGTTCCGACCGCTACCGCGCTGGTGTATTTCAACCCCATCGCCAGCCCGGCGAAAATCCCGCTGAGAATGAGTCCCCTCTCCCTAGCTCTCTCCCCACCGGGGGGAGTACCCCGCAGGGCAGGCTTCGCACGGTTAGGGAGGGGGTCATCACCACTGAAAACTGAAAACTGACCACTGAAAACCATCAACCAATACACCGCCGCCAACTCGAAAAATGCCAGCGCCAAATCGTTGTATGCCCAGCCCGCCAGCGTCAGCACCATCGGCATAGAAAACAGAAATAGCACCGCCAGCCAACTGTTTTTCACCCGCAGCAGTCGCTGCGCGGTGAGCCATGTCAGTCCACCCAACAGAAACACAAAGCCGAAGTGCATCAACTTGGCGGAGATGTCGCCACGAATGGCGAGTGCTAGCGCGAACACCATTTCCAGCAGTTGCGGAAAGTTGAAGTGCGGGATGTTCATCCCCGGAGCGATGCGTCCCGCCGCGAGATAGGTTTTCGGTGCGGTGAGATGGTAAAACAGCCCGTCCCAATCGGTGGGGGGGAGCAGGGCGATGGTGAAACCGAGAAAAATGGTTGCGGCAAGATAGAGAGCGACGAGTGACGAATGACGAAACTTACCCCCCCTTAACCCCCCGCTGTGAGGGGGGGAGATATTCCCTCTCCCTGTAGGGAGAGGGAAAAATCCTGCAACCGCCACCACCGACAGCACCCCCAGCACGCCGAAAATCACCGGGCGAGTGAGCCATCCTGCCAGCCCCAGCCCGAAGGTCAGCAATCCCAGCACGCCGATGCCCAGCCCCGCGCTGAAAATCCATCGTTCTGCCGAGTGGCTTTCACCACCGAGCCATCGCCACAGCCAGCCGCCCACCCCTAGCGCGATTGCCCACAGCCACAGCGCCGCCAGCACATCGAGCGTTGTGCGCCCCAATGTTGCCGCCGAAAACGCGGTCGGTTGGCGCAAACTGGCGGCAATCAGCGGAAAATCGGCGGGAGAAAGCGGTTTTTGGGTGGCGAAAAATATTCCCGCCACATAAAATAGCCAGCCCACGAACAAGGTGATGAGTATCCATTTGAAAATCGCACGGTGGGGAAAGGGGTTCATGCGTTTCGCGGAAAATCAGTTGGATGGGGTGATGATTGTTTGGACATGGAAAAACAGATTGTCAACTTTTTGGAGGATGTCGGCACGGTTCAAAGGGGTAATGTGGTCAAATGCGGCATATCGAAATTGTACCGCGAATGCCGTAAATTCAGCCAAATCCCACAAATTGGCGACAGGTACATTTTTGTCTTCCAGCACGGAGAGCAGCAAACTAATATCGTGCGTTAATGGAAATTCGGTGTCCAATGCGGCAATCCACGCTTTGAGGCATTTTTCAACAGCTTGCTGCGCATGAAACCCGAAAATTTCATCGGCAAAAATGGTTGTGTCTGTCATCCCATGTAATGCCTGCACATCTTTTTTTGCCATCTCAAACAACGCGCGGGCATAATCACGGTCGTTCATAGATTACCGTTCCCTCTTTCAATGCGCGGGCGATAACGTGATTTTTGCTGTGCTGCCAGCGGGCAATTTCGGCGGAATTATAGATGAGAAAATCTTTGGGCACTTTAAATGCTGACAGCGCCCGCCACAACTGCGCCATCGTGCGGTATCGCGTTTTGGGCGGAATGCTATCGCTGACGACCATAAAATCGTAATCGGATGTGGGGGTGGCGGCATTTTTTGCTTGCGAGCCGAACAGAATGATACGCCGGGGATGCACCGTTTCTACAATGATTTTTGCCATTTCAGCAATCAATTGCTCGTCCATATCGTCTCCTCTGGGAATTATATCCCATTCGAGCGGGCGGGTCAATCGTTTTGAATCATCATCCGTTTGAGACCCCGCCAATCTGCCAGAAAAATGATGATGAGCACGGCGGGGAGCAGTCCGTGCATGAACACCGCCTCGAAATTGCTGCCGCGCGTGGTGTCGATGGTGGTCAGAAAGATGACCCACAGGGCGATGGTCAATCCCCACTGCGCAGCGAGCGTCCAGCCCGTGCCCCATTTCAGTGCGGATAATCGTTTGAACAAAAACATCAGCGGCAGATAGAGCATCACATGATTGGCGGTGGCGGAACGGAAGGCAATTAAATTGCCGACCAGCAGTGTCCACGCCAGCGCCCACCAAAATTCATCGGGGTGACGGGTGAGCGCGCGCCGCCACAGCCATAACAGCAGCGCGGATAGCCCCACCGTAATGGCGGGATTCAGTAAATTGTCCATACCGGGGGCGAAGCGGGCGGTCATATTTTCCAGCGGCGAGCCGAACCCGACGTAGCCAGAATAGGCGCGGATATTTTCCACAAAACGGAAAATCCAAGCGGGAACCCAGAGCAGGCTGGTTGCCAGTAGGACAATCATACCGATGCCGAAGCCGCCGATGAAACGCCACCGGTTTTGCCGCCACGCCCACAGTAGCAGAAAGGGAATCACCAGGAAAACCAACTGCGGTTTGATGGTTGCCAGCGCTAGCACTCCCCCGCCGAGCCATTCGCGGCGGGCAAACAGCCCCCCCACGGCGAGCATCACCGCCAGCGCCACCAAAATGGAAAACTGCCCCAGCATGATGGCGCGCGCGCCGGGGTAGAAAAACACGCCCCACAGCACCGTTGCCGCCAGCATCCCCGGCGACGGCTTCCAGCGGGCGAGCGCCAGCGTCAGCAGGGTCAGCCCGATGAGCGCGAATTGCAAGAAGGTCATCCAAACGGCTTGCGCCCACGGGTACGGCACAAACACCAGCGGGTAAAAAAGATAGACGGTGTACAGCGGATAGGCGAAGTTCACCTGGTCTTCATCGAGGCGGGTGTGCCGTCCGAACATCGCCATTTGTGCTTCGAGGTCAATTTCGCGGTCGTATGGATTGCGCCCGTGCAGCACCAACTCTTTACCGCCGTACCACCGCGCGAAAAAATCCGCCGTGCCGGGCGCGACCAGCGCATAGTGGTGCAAGGCGATTGTTTCTGCCACCATTACCGCCACCAGCAGGGCGATGACGATGAACCATTGAATCAGGTTTCGGGTTTTTGGTTTTTGGTTCAAAGTTTTTTATTCAAATGACAAATCGCGTTATTCATCGGGTTGCAGCCCGAAGACGATATGCAGGGCACGGTCAATTTCCGCCATCTCAGTACCGGAAAGTGTGCCGCGCACGCGCACTAGCCGTTGGCGGTGGTCAATGGGGCGCGTCTGCAGGCAGTCCACCACCGATTTTTTGCGCAAACCATTCTCGGGGGTGGGGGCAAGCGTGACATTGGTGATGATACGGCTTTTCTTTTCGCTCCATGCGGTGATGGGCGAAACTTGAATCACCGGCACGCGGGCGTTATACACATCGTTGGTCACAATCACGCAGGGGCGAATTTTCCCCGTTTCCGAACCTTTGACCGGGTTCAAATCAACGTCAACCACCATCCCGCGTTTGAGAGCGGTCATTGAGGCCATCCTTCGGTGGCGACATCGGTGAGCGATTGCAATTCCGGGTCATCGTCATAAATTTCGGCATACAGCGCTGCTGATTCGCGCAGGTGTTGCTGCTCAATTTCGCGTTGGTAGCGCGATAGCGCTGCCCGCACCATTTCCCCTTTATTTTTGAACCCGTATTTTTTGTGCTGTGCCAAAAATTCTGCCAAAGGTTGGGTGAGATTAATTTTTGTCTGCGGCATTGCGCCCTCCGACTCTCCCCTAAAAACGGGTCGTATTTAGGGTTATTATACAAGGGCAGTAACCAGGTGCAAAATTCGTCGTTCGCAAGTCATTCGTGCCGAATAGCGCCAGCGCGCCTTTGAACAGCACATAAAATAGCGGCGGGTGTACGCCGTCGCTGAGAATGGCTTTCAGCAGAAACGGAAGCGGTTTGCTGCTCACCGCCAAGCTGAAACCTTCATCGAATGCAATGCTCTGCCGTGCCAAAATCGGGAATCGCATCGCCGTGGCAAGCAGGAGAATCAGGTTCAAAGTTTTTGGTTCAAAGTTTTCAGTCTTAAGTCCCAAGTTTCAAATCTCACGCACTACGGATTACGTCTTCCATATATTCGTTATTCACTATTCATTATTCACTTGAATCTATATTTCACCAGCCACCAAATTGCAATCAACCCGTCATACCAACGAATTTTCTTGCCCTCATCCCACAAGCGGGGATGGTAGCTGATGGGCACTTCGCGGATGTGCCATCCGCGACGCAGAGCTTTCGCTGTGACTTCCGGGCAAAACTCGAACCCCGTACTCTCTACGCCGATTTCTCGCAGCGCATTGGTGCGGAACACTTTATAGCAGGTCGCTTCATCGGTAATGCGCGAGCCGTACAGCCAATTTGTCACCCAACTGAGCAACCGTCCGCCCCAATAAAAGCTGAAACTGGAACGCGGATTGCGGCGCAAATTGCGCGAGCCGTACACCACCATCTGTTCCGGCGAATCGAATGCCGCCACTAATTTATGATAATCCTGCGGATCGTATTCCAAATCGGCATCCTGAATGATGACCAAATCGCCGCTGGCGTGCACCAGCCCAGTGGCAATCGCCGCGCCTTTGCCCCGATTTTCGGGGTGGTGGATGATGGTCACATTCGGCAGCGGGTCGGTTTCCCAGCGGCGCAGAATGTCCACCGTGCCATCTGTCGAGCCGTCGTCCACCAGAATCAATTCTTTTTCCAGTGAAACGGATTCAACCCGATTGACCAGCTCCGCCAGCGTGGCTTCTTCGTTATAAATGGGGATGATGACAGATAGTTTCATAAAACGGAGTTCATTTTTACGGGCGCCTGTGCATACGATAATGACCGATAAATTTTCCAATATTCAATAGCAATAATCAACATCAGCAAAGTGCGTGCGATGATAATACTACCCAAAACAATCGTGCGCCCCTCTAAAAACGTAAAATATATTGGAAATTCTAGAAAATGTAAGAAAGAGAGTGAGGTGCTGTATAGAAATCCTTTTGCGTTGGGCAGTATTAATGGCACAAAAGGTAAAAACCAGATGATAAATTGTGGACTGAAGCCCTTTAAGTACAAAAGCATCAGTTGGATGATGATACCTGAAAGGACAATCACCATTTGTTGGAGGTGTGTTTTGAATGGGCGTGAATAAATATAGAACCCAATGACCGCAAATATTATGGTAATAAATGTCCACGGGATTCGGGTAGGATGGGCAACCCAACCGGCGGTGGACATATTGATGAAATCGGTGGCACTGGGCGCAACGCCGTAGCCGTAATAACCATCAAACATTGCCCAAATGGTTTCATACGTTGATTTGTTGAGCAACCAACGCAATGAGGCTGTTACTGCGTCTGGGTTAATAAAGGCGAACACAGCAAAAGGACTAATTGTTAAAATTAAAGCGAGAAATATGTAAACAAATTTTTGTTTGATGGAGGGTATTATTTTGAATCCAACGACTATCAGTAAAAGTGGAAATAATTTGGTCAACCCTCCCAAAGCAGCTGCCAGTGCACTTTGATGGTAATGTTTGGCTAATAACCGTTCCAACCCCCAGAACAGAAAAAAGGCGGCTATTGGATCAAACCAGCCATAAATAATATACGTTGGGAGAGACGTAATCCCAAAAATGAAACTAGCAAGCACTGCTTTTTGTGGAGTGTAGATGATGATTCCAATTTTGTAGATAAATACCAGAATACCACATTCGGAAATAACGAATACAAATCCCAAAAGTCCGTAAAATACAACAAATTTTAGAGAGCCGTTGGCAAATACGGATGCTAATTTGTAAAGCCCGACGGATAGCCAGGGGAAAACAGGAGGGTATTCAATCCATTGGTTTACCAGTGGATAATAACCGTGGTCACTCAATTCAGCCACATACCGAAAATAAAGATACTGTGTCCATTGGCCTTTTTGCAAAACGGTTGCTTGAGTGATAACCATCAACGCCAAAAGCGATAATCGCCAGCCGATGAAAATATAAAGCCATTTCAACTTATTTCGGTGCAATTGAGCGGCTATTCTTTTAAGAAATATTTGGAGCTGTTCCATAGAAATTAATTCATTCTCTGTTGCACACCCAGGTTATAAGTTGATTGAGGTCTGTGGGCGATTGGAGCGTGTACAAAAAAGCTGTTATGCCGGAAACCGTAGTCATTTTTGGGGGAAAATCAACCAGCCATTTTTGCGTTGTGGCAGACAATTTTGTTTGATCTAGGGGTGGGTTGTAGGAGTAGCCCAGGTGATGCTGGGGGTGACGCGGGTTGACGCTGACGACCCAGAGACGTTTGTTGGACGAAAAAACTTTATTAAAATCGAAATCAGCAGGGTACAGAAAATACTGTTTTTCGGTGGGAAAAGCAGTTCCCAGCCCGTAGTAGTCTAGTGCTAGACGATAACCATCGGTACAGGTAACCAAGCCATCGCCGGGCTGTGCCGCTCGACGTAACTTGGTTGCCATTGTGCGCCAATCGTCTTTGCTAAAATAGGCGGCATTAAAAAATATTTGTCCCGTACCATACAGCATTGCCAATAACAGCGCCAACCCCAGCCCCCACTTGATTTTCAGATGACCAATCTTTGTCACGCCCACGGCTAACAACAAAATTAACGCCGGACTGACAACCAAGAAATAGCGGTCAACGTAAAAAGAAATGTGGCCTTGTGAAAGGATCCAAACAAGCATTAAGGGAAGAAAAAACCATAAGATGGTTAATAATCCGAATGGTTTTATTCGTTTAGCGTAAATTAGTCCCCTAACAAAGGTTACAGCGACGATGATCAGCGATAAAATAATAGTCAGCGTGGTTCTTTCTTGATAGCCAATGGTAAAATTCCAAATAGTGAGCAGTGGATCCCAGATTGTGGGCTTAGGAATCCACCCAATACCGGTGGCGAAATGTTGTCGGTGAAAAATATACCAAAACCACGGTAACAATGTAATAATGGATAGTAATTGCGCTAATAACCAACCTCGCAGCAGGCGAAAATATTTTTTAAAATACGCCAAAATAAAAACAAACTGCACCGTTGTCAGTAACAGGATAAAGTAGTGGGCATTAATGCCAATAATATTGAATAGCGTTAGTGCTGCAAGATGCCGCCACGTTCCCTTTTTGAGCAACAGGCCAAAGGCTGTCATCACGCCAATGGCGCTAAAAGTAAGGAGGCTATAAGCCCTGACTTCCTGGGCGTACCAGACTTGAAATGGGTTCACCGCGATAATGGCAGCAGCAAATAATCCTACCGAGACGTTAAAATAGAGCTTCCCCAGCCGGTACATCAGGGGAATAGCCAGCACACTGAAAACCACAGCTGGAAAACGGAGCGCCCACTCCGATGTGCCGGTAAAAAGCCACAGTTTTACAACCCAATGGAAAAAAGGCGTCAATTGAATGCCTTGTCCCAGCAACCCGTCCAACCCGGCGAGCAGGGGGAGTTGTGCCAGATGGACGGTGATGATTTCATCGAACCACAAACTTTGGTTGCCCAAATGAAAGACTCGCAGAAGAAAACCAAGCCCCACCAGTCCGTATAATATCGTTTTTCCGCGCCGAACTGCGTGTGTTTTCAATGTTGTTTCCCAAAGATGACTGTTTGTGTATCTTGATAAAGTGTTTGCCATTTAGCGTGATTGTTTAGATTTGCTGCCAGCGGCGAGCCGGGTTCCACCACCGCCAGCCGAATATCATACCGGCGGAAGACTGCTTCCCAGCCGTCGCCGTTGATGGCACGCAAATATTGTCGCAAAAATGCGTCATCATACAAATCGGTGCGCCCGTCCACAAAAACGGGGTAATCGGGGTAAAGCTGATAGAGCAGATACCCGCCGATGTTGTAGCTGTTGAACATCTGCCTCGCCGGGCGACGTTCGCGAATGAATGCCACCGCAGCGGCGGGGAAGCGTTCCCGCTCGGTGGCGGCGATGGCGGCGGGCGACAGCACGGCGACCGCTTGCCCGACCGTCGCCAGCAGCAGTAAACCCAATAAAATCCAGTTTACAATTGCCATCGGTTTCGACACGGGTTTGGGGCGACCGAGCCGCAATTCCCCAAACTGGCTTTCGAGTGCGGCAGTGCCGTAGTGTGCCAAAATGGGAACTGTCACCACGGCGAAAATTGCCACGTTGCGCACGGCGAACATACTGAGCGCCAGCCAGCCGCCGAAGAGCGCCAAATCTGTCCAGTCCATCCGTTTGCCGC
>CAZMXX010000084.1:0-12003 GCA_964570315.1 uncultured Anaerolineaceae bacterium
CATTGCCATTGGTCCTGTGATTGTCTAGTATAGCTAAGAATCTTGTATTTATGCTTTGTTGGTCGTTTAATGGCTGTTTGGGAGTTGGCTTCTGTTGCAGATGGTTACCCCCTCCCGCCGCCTGCGGCTACCCCCTCCCCCTTTTAGGGGGAGGGTTGGGGAGGGGGTAATTTATCCCATCGCCTATGTTTTGGTGATGGCGAGCGCGCTGTACACCCACTATTTCGCCGTGTTTCTGCTGTTGGCGCATGTTGGTTATTGGTTATTGGTGATTGGCGATTCGTCACTCGTCACTCGCTATTCGTCATTTGCCATTGTTTTCGGCGGGGTTGCGCTGCTTTTCTCCCCGTGGATCCCCGTGCTGCTGGCGCGGCTCGGCGACGACCCCAGCTATTGGCGCGGGGCGCTGAAGCTCGGGGAGGTGGTGCGCGATGTGGCGCTCAGTTTTGCGGTGGGCGGCAAACGGGAAATGATTCTCGAGGCGCAGGGGATGCCGCCGGCGGCGGGATTCGCCGTGCTGCTGGGAGTCTCGGTGCTGCTGTGGGCACGAAACGCTCGCCCCCGCGGCGGGGACGGGGCGGCGCGGCAACGGCAATCCCGCCCGCTCCTTTTTCTGCTGCTGTGGTTGGTTGTGCCCATCGCCGGGGTGATTCTCCTTTCGTACCGCACCCCGAAATTCAATCCCCGTTACACCATGCTGGCGTGGGCGCCGTTCGCGCTGATTTTGGTTTCGGGTTTCGGGTTTAAAGTCCAAAGTCTAAAGTCCAAAGTCCAAAGTCTCACGCATCACGTTTCACGCCTCACCCGCTCACTTTCTCACCTGCCCACCTTCATATTCGCAGCATTTATCATCGCCGCCTCTCTTTTCAGCCTGAATAACTGGTTTTTCGTGCCGCAATTTTCCAAAGACGATTTCAAACACGTGGCGCAATTCATCCGCGAGCGATACACCCCCGGCGACACGGTACTCCTTTCCGGCGGGCATTTTTTCCCGGTGTGGGAATACTATTTCGGCGCGGAAAATTGGACGCCGCTGCCGCAGATGGAAACGCTGGACGTGAACCGCGTCACCGATTTTTCCATCATCCCCACGCTGGAAAATGCCGTGCGCGGGCGCGGGGGCGCGTGGCTGGTCACGTGGCAAGATGAGGTCATCGACCCGAACGGGGTTGTGCCGCTGTTGCTGGACTGGACGGCGACGCGCACGGAAGACGATTTTCACGCCGGTGATTTTTGGGGGGTGGGATTGCACTACTGGAAAATCCCCGAAAATCCACAATTCCCCGCCGATTTTCCCGCCACGGTGCGCGCCGAGGTGAACTTTGGCGGACTGGTTTCGCTGCGCGGGCTGGCGCAACTCCCCGCCGATGATGCGGCGGTGACGCTGCTGTGGCAGGCGCGGCAACCGCTGACGGAAGATTATCTCATTTCCCTGCGAGCGGTGGACGCGAACGGTGTGCCGTGGAGCGAGCCGCAGGTGGTGCGTCCGGCGGCGTATCTGTTCCCCACCGAGCGCTGGCAGGCGGGAACGGTGGTTCCGGGGCGGCAAACAATCCGCTGGCTGCCCGGCACGCCTCCCGGCGAATACCGGCTGGCGGTGCAGTGGCTCAAGCCCGACGGCTCGGCGGTGGATGTGCTGGATGCGGCGGGCAACCCGCAGGGACGCGCGGCGATGCTGTCGCCGGTGCGGGTCTCGGCGCCGATTGCCGCTGCGTGGCACGGCGAGCCGCTCGCCCGCACCCCCGCGCTCGATTTGCTGTCGGCAACGGCGGCGGAGACAGCGGAAGCGGGCAGCCGGGTGCAGGTGGATGCGCTGTGGCGGGTCGGGGTGCGGGGCGCATCCGCACAATTTTGGGGATGGCGCGACGGCGCGGGCGATATTTTCCCGTTCCCCGAACCGGTCTCCATCCCCACCGATTTTGAGGCGGGAAAAATCATCCGCACCCGTCCGCAACTGTCCACCCCCGCCGAAGCTCGCCCCGGAGCGGTGACGCTGCTGGCACGGACTGCGGACGACGGCGGGACGACGACAGACATCCCCGTGTTGACCGTGACGCTCACCCCCACCGACCGGAATTTCACCCCGCCGGAATCGCCGGATGTGCCGCTGGAGGCGCGTTTCGGCGGGCGGGCAACCCTGCTCGGCGCGGACGGGCTGTCGCCGGTGGCGGCGGGCGAAGAGTTGGCGTTCACCCTGTTTTGGCGGGGCGAGTCGCCCTTTGATGCCGATTATACCGTTTTCGTCCACCTGCTCGGCGCGGACGGCGCGCCGGTGGTCATCGCCGACCATCTCCCCCCGCGCCCGACATCCAACTGGGCGGCGGGGGAAATCATCGCCGACGCGGTGACATTCACCATCCCCACCGATTTGCCGCCGGGGGAATACCCACTCGAAATCGGGCTGTACAACGCCGCCGACCCCGCCTTTCCCCGCCTGCCGCTGGACGGCTCGGCGGACACGGCGGTAGTGCTGACGGTGACTGTGAGCAGGTGAAACGTATTGCCTGAAACCTGAGACCTGAAACCTGAGACCTGAGACCTGAAACTTTGCAACCCTGCAACCCTGCAACCCTGCAACCCTGCAACCCTGAAACTCTGGACATTAAACTTGAAACCTGAAACCCGAAACCTGAAACATTTTGAATTTTACATTTTGAATTTTACATTGCTCGCGGCGTTTTTCATCCGCGTGCAGAATCTCACCTACCATTCCATCTGGTTCGATGAAGCGGTCAGCATTCGCTGGGCGCAGGCGACCGTCGCCCGCATTCTGGATGTCAGCATGAAACTGGTGGAAGACCGTCTGCCGCCGCTCTATTATCTGCTGTTGAAGGGATGGGTGTCGCTGGCGGGACTGACCGAGTTCAGCGTGCGCTTCCCCTCGGTGGTGCTGGGCGTGCTGTTGGTCCCGGTGATGTACGCACTGGGACGACGGCTGTTCAATGCGCGGACGGGACTGCTGGCGGCGGCGCTGGTGGCGGTCAATCCGTTTCTGGTGTGGTACAGTCAGGAAGCGCGAATGTATGCGCTGGCGGCGACGCTCGGCGCGCTGACCGTGCTGGCGTTCCACCGGGCGGTGACGGGCGGCGGCGCGCGCCACTGGGCGGCGATGGGCATTTTCGCGGCGGCGGGGCTGTACACCCATCTGTACAGCGGATTTCTGCTCCCCGCGCTGGCGCTGTGGCTGGTGCTGAATCCGGCTGTGCTGAAAAAACACTGGCTCGCCTTCGGCGCGACGATGGCGGCGGTGTCGGCGGCGTTTGTGCCGCTGGCGCTGGCGACGTGGCGCTTTTCCGGCGAATCCACCCCCGGCGACCCGTTGAGCAGCGTCGGCGGGCGGGTGTGGGGACTGCTGCGCGCTTTCTCGGTGTGGCGGGCAGACCTCGCACCCGACACGGTGAAACTTGTGCTGATTGCGCTGGCTGTGGCGGCGACGCTCGGCGCGCTGGCGGCGGCGCGGCGACGCGGCGGCTGGCTGGTCATTCTGCTGCTGGCGATGCCCTTCATCATTGCCAGCGGGCTGATGTTCCGCAGTGAGCTGGCATTTTTCGGCGAACGATATTTCATTGTGATGGTTCCGTGGCTGCTGCTGCTGGAAGCCGCCGGCGTGATGATGGTCATCGGCGGGAAAAAAGGAAAGCGGCGCGTCGCCGGTTGGGTGGGCGCGCTGGGACTGCTGGCGGTGACGGTGATTCCTCTGCCGGGACAGTGGTCAGTCCCCGCCGCGAAAGAAGCATGGCGGCAGTCGGCGGAATATTTGGCGGCACACGCCCAACCCGACGATGCCATTTTCATCCATCCCGAATGGATTCGCTTCGCCTTTCAATATTATCAGGGGCAATTGAACGTCCCCGGCGAAACCGCCGCCTATTTTTTCTCGGTGGACGACCAGACCGATTTGGACACCCCATTGAACGGCGTGGTCGGCGACCATCCGGTGGTCTGGCTCATCGAAAGCCATCTCGACCAGCCCGACCCCGACCGGCGGGTGGAAAATTGGTTCGCCGCGCGCTACCCGCTGGTGACGGAACTTTATCCCCCCGGCGTGACGCTGAAGGCGTTTGCACCGGGCTACCAAATGACCGAACTGCCCGCCACCGCCATCCCCGCCGAGGCGGAATTTGCCACCGGCGTGCGTCTGCGCGGGTTTTCGGTGCAGGATGACCCTGTTTCCGCGCGTGAAAATCTTTTTCACCCCCCGTCGGGTTGGGTGCATGTAACCCTCTATTTTGCGCTGGGGGATGCGCCGCCGCAGGACACCATCCCCTTTGTGAATATGATTGACGCGCAGGGGCAGGTTTGGGGCGCGTCGCTGGCGCGGGGGACTGATGCCTTTCATTTTTACCCGCCGACGCGCTGGCAAGCGGGGCAAATCATCCGGCAGGATGTGGATGTGAATCTCAACCCCGCCACCCCGCCCGGCGAATATATGCTGGTGGTCGGGTTGGGGGATGAAACGGCGGCATTGCAATCGGTGACGGTGAAAGAGTGAGCGGGTGAGAAAGTGAGGGGGTGAGCGATGAGCCACGAAAAACTGAAAGCGGGAATCGCGGCGGCGAAGGCGGGCAATCGCGCCGAGGCGCGCCGTCTGCTGGCGGATGTGGTCGAAGCGGACGAGACGCAGCTTTCGGCGTGGCTGTGGTTGGGTTACGCCACCGACAACTTGGCGGAAAAGGAAATTTGTTTCGAGAACGCGCTCACCCTCGACCCCGAAAATGATTTCGCCGCCAAAGGGCTGGCGTGGGTGCGCCGGCAGAAAAAATCGCCGCGACCCGAATCGCCCGCCGTGCCGGAGATTGACCGCGCGGCACAGTACCCCACCCGCGACGAATTCGACGACGAGTGGCTGTGCCCTTTTTGCGCCCGCCCCACCGCCCCCACCGACACCGTTTGTCCGCACTGCGGCAAATCGCTCATCCGGCGCGTCCGCGTCCGCCCCGACCGTTCGGCGTGGTTGTGGCGTGGCTTTTTCCTGCAAGTGTATGTCGCCTTTTACGCGCTGGCGCTCCCCGCCGGGTATCTCACTTTGGCGGCTACGCTGAGGGACATGGAAAATCCATTTCCGTACCTGCCCTTCTACCTCGGCGCGCCGGTGGATGTCCCGCCGAATGTGATGGCGCTGATGCTGGAAATTTTTCCGCGCTGGGCATTTTGGGGCGCAGTGGGCATTTCGGTTTTTTCCGTGCTGATGATGATCATTCTCATCTTCCGCGTGCCGTTTGGACACCTGCTCTACCTGCTCAACGCGGGGCTGGTGCTGTTGTTGAGTTTGATGGGGCTCGCCCTGGGCGCGGGCTGGGTTCGTATTTTGAGCGGTACCGGGCTGGCGGTGGCATTATTTCAACTGATGATAACCTTCAACCTGTGGAAAGATTTTTCATTTGACGAAACTCGGCTAAAATTAACGGTGGATTCGGGTGTAAAAGAAGCCGCATCTCTTTTCCTGTCGGGTCGGGATTACGGGCGGCGGGGCATGTGGGGCAAAGCGGTGATTCACCTGCGCCGCGCCGCCGCGAAACATCCCGCGCATCCCGGCTACTGGCTCGCGCTGGCGGTGGCGTATCTCAACATCCGGCGTCCCGATTTGGCGGAAAAAGCCCTCGACGAAGCCGAAAAAGTCGAACCCATTTCGGCGGAGCTGCGGAAACTGCGCGCCAAAACAGCAGAAATGAAAAAGCGTATTGCGTGAAAGTGGGAAAGTGGGCAGGTGAGAAAATGAGACCTGCAACTTTGCAATCCTGCTACCCTGCAACTTTGAACCTGAAACCAACCTTCCGGAGAAACCTATGCCTGAAATTACCGAATCAACAAAAATCAAAGACGTATTGCTGGTGAAATTGCAAGCCTTCACCGATGACCGCGGGCGGTTCATCGAAACTTTCCGCACCGAGTGGTTTCCGCAGCGCAGTTGGGCGAAAATCCAGACCAACCGCTCCGATTCAAAAGCGGGCGTTCTGCGCGGACTGCATTTCCACCACCGGCAGGTGGATTATTGGTACGTTCCGCGCGGAACCATCCGCGTGGGGCTGTGCGACCTGCGCCCCGATTCCCCCACCTTTATGGCGACCCAAACGCTGGAAATCGGCGACGACAACCAGATGGGCGTTTTCATCCCCATCGGCGTGGCGCACGGTTTTTTCGCCCTCACCGATGCGACGCTGACCTATCTGGTGGACAATCATTACGACGGCAGCGACGAACACGGCGTGGCGTGGGACGACCCCGACCTCGCCGTGCCGTGGGGCGCGGAAGCCCCCCTGCTCTCCCCGCGCGATGCCCAAAATCCCCGCTGGAAGGACATCCCCGCCGAGGAAAAACCGTAAGGGACGGAGTATGTGTGCCGTATTGCGTGCCGCATAATTTCACGAAACACGCAGTACGCAATACGGACGATAAATGACAAATACCGAATCCCCAATTGCCAACAGCCAATAACCGACTCCCCCGATTTGACTCCTCCGCAAATCGCGCTACACTTTCGCCCCGAAATACTTGTTGCCACGAACTATTTTCAGGGGAAAGTTATGTCAGTCGAAACCGTTTCAAAACGCGATGAACGCATCAAAATGCTGCATCAACAATTCTCCACCCTGATGTGGCTGGGCTTCAAACAGGTGGTTGCCCGTCTGCAAAAATACGGGCTCACCCAACCCCAATTTCTGACACTGACCGCGCTGGTATACCATAAATCCCCCGCCACCATGCAAGAACTGACCAAAGTCTCTTTTCAAGATGCGCCCACAATGACCGGCATCGTCAATCGGTTGGTGAAGATGGCGCTGGTGCGTCGCACCCGCAGCGAAGCCGACCGGCGTGTGGTGCTGGTGGAAGCCACGCCCACCGGCATCGAATTGGTGGACGTCATTGACCGCGAATTGCGGCGCGACAAAAGTGTGGGGCTTTTCAGCCTGTCTGATTCCGATTTGGACAAGCTGGAAGAGATGCTCGATTATTTGCTGCTGGTGTTGCTGCGTCAGAATCCGGAATATCAAAATGTGGATTTGGCGCTGGCAAAAGTATGGCTGCAAAATTTCGCCGCCGACCCCCTCGGCGCAATCAAAGAACAGGAAATCCCGACCATTTTATAGCAATCTATCTATTTGGAGTGACCCATGCAGAAAAAATTATGGTACTTTATGGCACTGATGAGCCTGCTCGCGGTGACGCTGGTGGGCTGCAACGCCGCCGAATCCACAACCGCCGCGCAACTTTCCATTTCCGACATGCCGCCCGTGCCGGTGGAAGTAGCATCCGTGAGTACGGGCAACATCGCCGCCATCATCAACTATTCCGGCAATCTGGAACCGAAAAACAGCCTTTCGCTGGTGAGCATCGTCCCGGGCGCAATCGAAGAAGTGATGGTGGACGTGGGCGATGAAGTCCGTGCGGGCGACCCCATTTTGCGCATCGAAGACACCACTTATCGCGCCCAATTGAAACAGGCGGAAGCCGGGCTGACGGTGGCGCAAGCCAATTTGCAGAAAATGAAAAACAGTCCCCGCCCGGAACAAATTGAGATGGCGCGGGTGGCGCTGGAAGCCGCGCAGGCGCAGATGCGGGGCATCATCACCCTGTCCGACGATGAACGTGTCCTCGCCTCGGCGCAGTTGGCGCAAGCCGAAGCAGCGCTGCGACTGGCACAAGCGCAGTACGATAAAATCAAATGGGCGGGACAGGCGAGCATGCTGCCCCAATCGCTACAGCTTGAGCAGGCAACCATCGCCTATCAGAGTGCCCGCGCCGCCTACAATTTGCAAGCCAACCCCGATGAAACCACGCTGGCGCAACTCCGCGCCGGTATTCGTCAGGCGGAATTGAACCTGCAACTGGCGGAAAACCCCTTCACCGATGAAGATTTCGCGCTGGCGCGCGCCGGTGTCGCGCAGGCGGAAGGCGTGGTCGCGCTGGCGCAATATCAGGTGGACAATGTGATTCTGCGTGCCCCGTTTGACGGCGTGATTGCGGAAGTATACGCCACCGTCGGGGGGGGGGGCGGTCCGCAGGTACCGGCGGTGAAGCTCATTTCCAAAGATTTGCTGGTCAAAGTGGAAATCCCCGAAAACCGGATAGCGGACGTGTACACCGGACAACCCGCCGCCCTGCGGGTTGCCGCATACCCCGGCGAAGATTTCCCCGCCTTCATCAACTCAATTGCCCCCGCCGCCGACGCCACCAGCCATACCTTCTCCACGGATATCGGGGTGGGTGATGAAACCGGCAGACTCCGCGCCGGGATGTTCGCCAATGTGGCAATCCTGCTGGATGAACGGAGCAACGTCATCCTCGTGCCGCGCTCGGCGGTGACGGAAATTGACGGGCAGTCGGTGGTGTATGTGGTCGCCTCCGACGGGGAAACGGTTTCCGTCCGCCCCGTGACCATCGGGTTGACCGATGACGGGCGCGTCGAAATTACGGACGGGCTTTCGGTGGGTGAGACAATTGTCACCGCCGGTCTTTCCAATTTGAGCGACGGCGCGAAAATCAATATTGTTGCGCGCGCGGAATAAACGCGCCGATAAACTAAACATCACTAAAACCATTGCGCGCTCGAATTTGATGGGCGCAATTATGTCGAGGTAATTTATGGGTATTACAAAACTTTCAGTCCGGCGACCATTGACCATGCTGATGCTGATTCTGGCGCTGGCAATTCTGGGCTGGCGCGGCTTCACGCTGTTGAAGGTTGACCGCTTCCCGCCGGTTGATTTCCCCTTTGTGTCGGTGGTGACGGTGTATCCCGGTGCGTCACCGCAAGATGTGGAAAAGCAGGTCGTCAAGCCGATTGAAGACGCAGTCGCCGGTATTCCCGGCATTGACTTCATCCAATCCATTTCCAATGAAAGTGTCGGATTTGTGGTGATTGCTTTCCTGGAAGGGGTGGACGGCAACCAAGCCGCCATCGACGTGGAACGGCAAGTTGCCACCATCAAAGGCACACTGCCCGATGACGCGCTGGAACCATCCATCGTGAAGGCGGATTTCAACGCCATCCCCATCATGAACATCATTTTGAGCGGCTCGCAATCGCAGGATGAGTTGTTCAAAATTGCAGACAATCAAATCAAACCGAGCTTGCAATCCATCAAAGGCGTGGCGTCGGTTTCGGTGGCGGGCGGGCGCGACCGCATCATCGCGGTGAAGTTGGACGCGAACAAACTGACGGCGTTCAATTTGCCCATCAGCTCGCTGAATCAAACCTTCGCGCTGAACAATCTAACCTTCCCCATCGGCACGCTGGAAGAAGGGCGGGTGAAAACGAATATCCGCGCGGAAGGGAGTTTCCAATCGCTGGCGGGCATTGAAAATATGGTGATTGCCGGTGGTCCCAGCCCCTTCGGGGGCGGCGGTGGCGGCAGACCCGCGCCGGAAGGGAGCGACACCGGCGGGCTGGTCTATGTCCGCGACGTGGCGACGGTGGAAGATACGTTCGCCGATACCTCCATTTTGCAACGCTACAACGGGCAGGATACCGTGGTCATCAGCGTGGTGAAAGCAAGCGACGCCAACGTGATTGAAGTGGCGGACACCATCCGCGAGCGATTGGACGGGCTGAACGCCTCGCTCCCCGGCGGCGCGAAAGCGGTCATCGTCAGCGACGATTCAAACTTCATCAAAAACTCGGTCAAATCCGTGGAAGAGGATTTGATACTGGCGATTCTCGTCACCGGGCTGGTGATGCTGATGTTCCTGCACACCATCCGCAGCACATTTATCGTGCTGCTGGCAATCCCCACCTCCCTTCTGTCCACATTTTTGGTGATGTGGATTCTGGGTTACACCCTCAACGTGCTGACCCTGCTGGCGCTCACCCTCACCATCGGCATTCTGGTGGATGATTCAATTGTGGTGCTGGAAAATATCGAGCGCCATTTACGCATGAAAAAAGCGCCCAAACAAGCCGCCATCGAAGGGCGCGCCGAAATCGGCGGCGCGGCAATTGCCATCACCCTGGTGGATGTGGTGGTGTACGTGCCGGTGGCATTCACCAGTGGCGTCATCGGGCAGTTTTTCCGCTCGTATGGCATCACCATTGTGGTGGCGACCCTATTTTCGCTTTTCATGTCCTTCACGCTGACCCCCATGCTGGCGGCATATTGGCTGAAAGATGAACGTCCGGGCATGGAAACGGTCTCCGCCGGGCTGGGGAAATTCTTGGGCACGCTGTTCAAGCCGGTGGTCTGGCTGTGGGATAAATTCACCGCCGGTTGGGATAAAGGCTTCAATTTTTTGGCAAACCTGTACGCGCGAGTCATCAAACTGACACTGACAAACGGCTGGACACAGTTCATCACGTTGGTCATCGCTTTTGCGCTACTGGGTGCGGCATTCCTGCTCGCCCCGGTCATCGGGTTTGAGTTCGCCCCGCAGGAAGACGACGGACAATTCACGGTCAGCATCGAGATGCCCCCCGCCACCAATCTGCTGGCAACGGACAGCGTGGCGCGGCAAATCGAGCAAATCGTGCTGCGCGAAGTCCCCGAAACCACCAGCATTCTGACCCGTGTCGGCGGCGGCGCCAGCAGCGCCAGCATCTTCTCCGACAGCATCGGCGGGGGCAACACCGCCTCGGTCTTTGTGCAGGTGGTCAACAAAAACGACCGTGAACGCAAACTGACCGAAATTGTGGATAGCCTGCGTCCGGTGGTCTCCCAAATTCCCGATGCCATCATCTCCGTGGATACGGCGGGGCTGGTCGGCGGGATGGAAACGGGCGTGAGCTTGCAGGTCTACGGTCCCGACCCCGATGTGCTGGTAACGCTGGCGAATCAGGTGGCGGAAATTGTCCGCACCACCCCCAACACCACCGATGTGGTGAACAACGACGCCGTCCGCGCGCCGGAAACGAAAATCAAACTTGACCGCACCCGGCTGGCAGACCTCGGTTTGTCGGTGGCGCAGGTGTCCGGCGATTTGCGCACCGCCGTCACCGGCGGCAACATCGGCGATTATGCCCCCGATGGCGGCGAAAAAGTGAACATCATCCTGCGGCTCGATGAAAATTCGCGGCAGGATTTGGCGAAAGTGCTGCAACTCCCGGTGGGATACATTAGCGGCAAGCCGGTGCTGCTGGGGCAAGTGGCGGAAATTGAACGCACCTTCGCCCCGTCGGTCATCAACCGCTACAACCGTCAGCGCATCCTCACCATCAGCAGCGGGGTTATCGGCACCAATGCGGGCGGCATCGCCAACGATGTGGAAGCCCGCATCAAAAAAGAAGTCACCTTCCCCCCCGAATACGGCTATCGCTTCTCCGGCGCCACCGAAGAACAGCGCCAGTCGTTCGGGCAACTCGGCTCCGCCATCGGGCTGTCGGTCATTCTGATTTACATGCTGCTGGTGGCGCTGTATCAGGATATTTTGCAACCGCTGGCAATTATGTTCACCCTGCCGATGGCGCTCATCGGCGTGCTGGTCGGGCTGGTGCTGAGTCACAATTCGCTGAATATTTTCTCGCTCTTGGGGGTGATTGTCCTCTTCGGGGTGGTGACCCGCAACGCCATTCTGATTGTGGACTTCGCCAATCAACTGCGGGAACAGGGTTTGAGCCGCAAAGAAGCACTGGTAGAAGCCGGACGGCTGCGCCTGCGCCCCATCGCGATGACCGCCAGCACGCTGGTCTTCGCGCTGTTGCCCGTCCTGCTCAGCACCGCCGACGGCTCCGAATCGCGCACACCGATTGCCGCCGTGATGGTCGGCGGGGCAATCACCGGCGGATTGATGGCGCTGGTGGTCACGCCGGTGCTGTACAACATTCTGGACGCGCTCAGCAACGGCATCAAAACCCTGTTCAATTGGCTGAGCGGCAAAAAATCGGCGGAAACGCCATCGAAAGCGGCATAACCGTGCGAAAATATCGAGGCATTGGTATGAAACGATTGACCCTTTTAATGACAACCATCCTGTTGGCGGGCATCCTGTCCGCCTGCGCAACGGGCGGAGAAACACGCGCAACGGTGCAACGGCTCACAGTGGACGATTTCCCCACGCCCATCCCCGCCGAAC